>NZ_BAAHXB010000013.1:0-79519 GCF_054657215.1 Endothiovibrio diazotrophicus | reverse complement strand
GCCCCCTCTCGCCGCCCTCCCCCCTTTCCATGCGGCAAGAGGCGTAACCGACCCGTACGCCCCTTGCCGCATGCTCCGGCCCCTCGGCAACCCACCGCGCAATACCGACGGCCAATTCCGTCCACCCCCCAATCGCCAGCCAAGACAACCGACCGTTTTACAGGTTGTTCCCACCCGCTCCCATCCGCTAAACAGGCAAAATGCAAAAGTTCCTCGGTTCGACCGAAGAACGATCCCAAGGCGCGACGAATAGATATCAACAACGCCGGGAGGCCATGCCCTCCGGCGCAAGGAGCACCGGAATGCCCACGAAAACCCCTATATCCACCGCCCCCATCGCGCTCCCCCCCGACGCCATCGAAAGGATTCGCTTCAGCGGCGAGGCCCACTTCGCCGAAATACTGTTGAATCTCCTCGACCTCCCGGTGCATACGCCGCCCACCCACCTCGATGCCAACCGAATCCGTCGCCTGCTGATGGCCCGTTCGTTGTTGCTGAGCGAGGGAATGGCCCCAACCGTCCACCAGGCCGCACGCCGCTGCGCCGAGCGCTTCGGCATCACCACCCCGATCGAGATCTTCCAGAGCGCCGGCGCGGAGAACGCCGCGATCCACCAGGTGGAAAGCCCGGTACTGCTGGAGATCCAGGGGAAACTCCTGGCACTGCTCGACGACGACGCATTGACCTGTGCCGTGGGCCACGAGCTGGGCCACTACCTCGCCCATGGCCAAGGCAATCCCCACGCCGCCGCCGCCCGCCAGGTCGCTCCGCTGCTCCACCATGGGATCGCCGCCGATGAACAGTTGATCGCCGCCGAACGACTCAGCATGGCGATGGAGCTGACCGCAGACCGCTTCAGCCTGATCGCCACCGGCGATCTCAACGCCGCCCTGCGCCTCGAGATGTCGGTGGTGACCGGCCTGGCCGCCGACACCCTCACCTGGGACACCGAAGCCTACCTCACCCAAAGCCGAACACTGATGGAAGAGAGCCTCGCCCGCGGCGAGGAAGTTCTCGGCCACAGCCACCCGGAACACGGCTTGCGCACCTACGCCCTGTGGCTGTTCAGCGAATCGGACCTCTTCCAACACCTCACCGGAGGCGGTCCCGGCACCCGCCCCATCGCCGAGGTCGACGCCACCCTGGAACAGCTCCTCGGCACCGTATCCGTCGACCCGGGCGACGCGGCACTCAGCGACGAGCCGCCGTCCGAGATGCACGAGTGCGCGCTGGCCGCCTGCGTACTGGTGGCGGCAGCCGACGGTGAGATCCACGACAACGAGCTGGCGACCATCGAACGGGTGTTCGCGCCGCTGGTCGATGGCTGGCGCCGCTTCCTCGACCCCGACGAGGCGTTGCGCCAATTCCAGCAACTCGGCCCGTTGATCACCGCCGCCGGACCGCGGATACAACGATCGCTCTTCACCCTGCTCGCCCATGTGCTGGCGGTCGACGGCGAGGCCCACCCGGCGGAAGTGGCGACGGTGCTGGCCATCGGCGGCGCACTGGGGTGCCGCGAACTGTATCGATCCCTCCTCCCGCCGGTGGTGGTCCACTTCGGCCTCGACCCGGAAAGCGTGCTGGAAACGCAAGCCCGGGCCATCCCCATGCCCGCCCGCTCCGGCGAGGCGCAGGCGGCCCTTGGGGTCTTCCTGCAAGGGATCGCCCAGCGCGGAGGTGGCTCCGCGACCCTGCGCCGGTTGTTGCGCCTGCTCGGCGAGCACCGCCCGAGCACCGCTCACCTCGAAACGATTGCCACCGCGCTACGTACCGCCCAACTGACGGCGACCCCCGAACCGGCTGACGACCTCGATTGCCCTCTGCGGCTCGAACTCTCCGCGCAGGCCGCCGCGGCGCGCAAGGCCCTCGATCACACCACCGTTCCCCGCGGCGAGGGCAGCACCGCCGAGCGGTTGCAACGGGGGCTCTCCCGTCTGCGCGACAAGCTCATTTCCGGCGACGGACGCAGCCCGTCGATCCGTCTCCATGCCCCGCGTACCGGCCGCTCGGTGGACCTCGCCCTGCTCGAAGGGGTCTCCGAAGGACAGGCCGAGCGCACCGTCGCCCTACTCCGCGGCGGTCAGTCGGCGCGACTGGTCGACCGATTGGAAGCGGACCAGCATGACGGCGCCCGGCGCGCGGCACGGGAGGTGATCGCCCTCGACCGCGAGCATCGCAGCCGTCAGGAGGAGAGCGGCGCCAACGACCTGTTCCTCGGCCACCCCTTTCTCACCGGCCTGGCCAACCGCTACCTCGTTCGCGGCCCGCTACTGCTCTACCCGGTGGTGATCGAACGCCAGGAGCGCTCGATCACCCTCGTCCCGCGCAAGGAGGAGCCGCCACTGGCCAACCAGTCGCTGCTGCGCCTGCTCTTCGCCCGCAAGGGGATACGCTACGGCGACGAGCTGGCCGAGCAGCTCGACGAACTGGCCGCGCAGGGACCCGAAGCGCTGCTGGACGAACTCCAACGCCAAGGGGTCCAGTGCATTCCCATGGACCGGGAACTGGGTCCGCTACGCGATCGCCGCGAAGAGTTCGAGGCACTGCGTGACGACCGGCTGGAGGTGGAGGAGTGCGCGGTCCTCGGTCTGTTCCCCCAATCCAGTTCCGATTTGCTTCAGGACTACGGTGAACTGCTCGACGACCTCGCCAAAGGGACCCCCGCAGACCAGTTGCTCGCCTGCGCCGGCGAACTGCTGCCCGCGGAACTGCGCGACCAACGCCCCCCGCCACCGCCGTCCGAACCGGAGAGGAAACCGGTGCCCGTGGTCTACGCCGACCCCAGCCAACGGAAGGTCCTCCACCAGGCGCGTCAAAGCCGCGCCCTGGTGGTCGACGGACCACCCGGCACCGGCAAGAGCCAGGTCATCGTCAATCTGGTCGCCGACGCCCTGGCACGGGGCGAGCGGGTCGCGGTGGTGTGCGAAAAGCGCGCCGCCCTCGACGTGGTCGCCAACCGCCTCGACGGAGTCGGCCTGCGCCACCTGCTGGCGGTGGTCCACGACGTCCAGGAGGACCGCCGCGCCCTCTACCGCCAGGTAACCACCCGCCTGGAAGAGCGAACCGAACGGACGACCCCGACCGACGCGCTCAACCGCCGCGTGACCGAGGCCACCGAACTCTACCGATCGCTGCGCGAACGCACCCGCACCTTGGCGCGCCACCACGGCGAACTCTCCCTGGGGGAGCTCCACACCTACGCCGCCGGCCTGCCCCGAACCACACCAAAGGGCGAAGACGGACTGGCCGGGTTGGACCTCGACACCCTGGAGCAACTGGCCCGATCGTTCGGTGAACTCGCCGCCGACGCCGACCTGTGGACCCCCGACGCGCTCTGCACGCGGACCGATTCGACCGGTAGCCGCCACCCGTTCGGCGGTTTCCAGCCGGCAGACATCGACCGCCTCACCCGACAACTCACCCTCGCCACCGCGGCCGCACGGCAACTCGAGCAGTGCTGCACCGCGCTCGACGTCCCGGCCGAAGCCACCACCTACCCCCGCTTCGAAGCGGCCCGGCAAGGCCTCGACACCGTACAACGCTCCCGTGCGATACGCGAAGACGAAGCAGGTGCCGAGTGCTTCGCCACCCTCCTCCGCCACGCCCAAGACGACGACGAGCCGGCCCCGGCGATCGAAGCCGCCGAGGCGGCCTGGCAGCAGGGTGGCGACGCCGCCCTGGAACACGACCTGCCGGTCCGCTTCCCCCACACCCCGGAGGTGGAAGATGCGCTGAACCACATCGCGGCGCGAAACGCCGCGATCGACGCACTCCTCACCACCGACCCAACCCCGCGCGATGGGCAGCAGACCGCCGCGCAACTGCGCGAACTGCTCCGTTACGGCGATCTATGGGCCCCCCACTCCCCGTGGCTCCCGCCCACCGCCGCCACCGCCCGCCCCCTGCTCGACGAACTCGACGCCACCGCGGTCGACGAAATCCACCAAACCCTGGAGCGGATCGCCGCACTGACCGCCCGGATTGAAAGCGACTTCACCGCCCTGGGGATCACCTTGAGCGCGGAACGGCTCGAACGAATCGAACGGGCCAAGGCCGGACTCACCGTCATCGACCAGTCCCGCGCGGCACGGATCGACCCGTGGACCCGCGAGGCGTTTCTCACCCTCCTCGACCCCGGACCGGAGCGCAGCAGCCGACGTGCCCGTCTGAGCGATGCCGACGCGGCGTGGCGGACCAACGAGGCCGCATTGACCCTTCACCGCACCCCGGTACTCTTCCCTCGCCCGGAAGAGCTGAACGCCACCCTCGACCAACTCGAACGCCGCGCCACCTCCCCCCTGCGCTGGCTCAGCCCCGGTTGGTGGAAGGCGCGCAAGCAGCTCCGCACCACCCTCCAGGCACACTGGGCGGAGCGTGCCGCCACCCCGATCGAACCGTCGCTGCTCCAACAGGTGAGAGGCCGCATGGGTGCCGCCGCGGCCTGGGACGCCCTGAAGGAGGCGCTCGACCACCTCGGCAACCCCCTTCCTCTCCCCTCCGACGCCACCGCGGCACGGGAGACGCTGCGCCGACTGAACGAGATCGACAGCCACGCCGATGCGCTCATCGGCCACCGCGTCGCCCTCGATGCCGCCGATCTCTGGCCCACCACCGAGACCCTCGACGACGGGGACCGCAAGGCGGAGCGCCTGCTGACAACGCTGATGGAAAAGGAGCGCCTCGACGACCACACCCGCCGCCTCTCCCCCCATTTCCCTTGGCTCGACGCCATCTCCCGGCCGGAGGCCACCGCGACCCTGCCAACCGCTTGGAGAAGGGACGCGGCCCGGCTGATCGAGGCCGACCGCCAACGCCGGGAAGCCCTCCGAACCACCCTCGACATCGACGCCCTGCTGCGCACCCTCGCCACCCGACACAGCACCGAGCTGACCGCCTGGCGGCTCGCCGAGGAGGCCCTCCAGCAGACCCTCCACACCCACTGGCCCGAACACGAGGGCGAGCCCCTCGCCCCGCCCCTGGTCGAGGCGATCACCCGTCGCTCGGCCGCCGGCCGGGTGTGGACGACACTGGAGGCCCTGGAGCGCTTCGCCGGGGATGCCCAACCGCGCCCCGACCACGCGGCGGACGCGCGCGAATGGCAGCGCCGCATCCATGCCGCGTGGGGCCATGCCCATGCCCTGCTGGAATCCCGCGCCGCCCTGGAAGCCATCGCCGCCTGGCCCGATCCGTCGAGCGGCTCATCCCTCGCCCTCTGGGACCTCCACATCGACCGATGCCGGGCCTTGCTGGACGCCAAACAGGCGGAGGAGGAGGCGCTACGCCCCCTGCGCCCGCTCTTCTCCTGGCTCCCCGCCCACCCGCTGCGCACCACCCTGGATACCCTCGCCCGCGAGTGGCGCGACCACGCCCCGCGACTGGTCCAATCCGAACAACGGCTGGCCGGCGCCACCGCCCGCTATCCCAACGCGGAAGCGCTGCTGCGCCACCACGCCGCCATCCTCCCGCGAGGCGACACCGAAGCATGGAGCGACACCGTCCGCAGGGAGTGGGCCGTGGCCTCCATCCTGCGCGCCGAGGCGAACGACGAACGCATCCGCCACCACCTCGACGCCGGCGGCGGCCCGCAGGAGCTGGACGAAGGCCGCCGCCTCGGCACCGTACTGGGCGAACACGCCGACCTCAGCGTCGAAGCCCTCCTTGCCCGCCAGGACCGCCACCCGCTACTCACCGCCCCGCTCCCCGAAAAGGGCCGACGCCGCACCGCCGAACAAGCGGCTCGGGAAGCGATGCTCAAAGAGGCGAAGAAACGACGCAACATCCTCCACCTGCGCAGCTTCGCCCGTCGCTTCGGCGAACAGGGCCTGCTCGACCTGCTGCCGGTCTGGCTGCTCTCCCCGGAGACCATCGCGGTGCTCTTCCCCCGCCGTCCGCTGTTCGACCTGGTGATCATCGACGAGGCCTCCCAGTGCACCGTCGAGAACGGTCTGCCGGTGCTGTTGCGCGGACAGCGCGCGGTGATCGCCGGCGACGAGCGCCAAATGCCCCCCACCAACTTCTTCCGCGCCAGCCGCGACGACGAGGAGGGCGCGGGCGACGACCAGGCGCGGGAGATGTTCGACGCCGAATCCCTGCTGGTCCTGGCCCGCAACCGCGCCGACCACATCGGCCTCGGCTGGCACTACCGCTGCCTCTACGAAGAGCTGATCGCCTTCTCCAACCACGCCATCTATGGCGGCACCCTCAACACCATCCCCGCAGTCACCAGCCGCACCGCACCGCCCGCCCTGCGCTGGATCGACATCCCCGACGGCCGCTACGAAGACGGCGCCAACCCGGTGGAAGCGGCCCGGGTGGTGGACACCCTCCACACCCTGCTGGAGCGCGGCGACCGCCCGACCGTCGGCGTGGTCACCTTCAACCTCGCCCAACGCCGCGCCATCTTCGACGAGATCGATACCCGCCGATCCGCCGACGCCGCCTTCGCCGCCACCTACGACGAAGCGATGGCGCGCGAACAGGTGGACGAACGCCCCTTCGTGAAGAACCTCGAATCGGTGCAGGGCGACGAGCGCGACGTCATCCTCTTCTCCCTCGGACACGCCCCGGTGGAGCGCACCTTGCGCAACGGCCAGACCGAGCGCTACGTCCCCGCCCGCTTCGGCCCCCTCGGTCAGAAGGGCGGCGAGCGGCGCCTCAACGTCGCCGTCTCCCGAGCCAAGCGGGAGATCGTGATCCTCGCCTCCTTCGACCCGAAACTGCTCTCCGTGGCCCGCGCCAAAAACGACGGCCCGAAACTCTTCAAACAGTTCCTCGAATACGCCCACAACCTGGCCCACGGCCAGATCAAACAGGCCGAACGGGTGCTCGATCTGAGCCGCGGCGGCCCGCTGGCCACCCCCACCCGAACACAGCGCAAATCCCCCGCCGGCTACCTCCCGCTCAAAGTCCAGCTGACCCTCGCCCTGGAAGAGCGCGGCCACCGCTGCGAAATGGACGTCGGCACCTCCAGCTTCCGGATCCCGGTGGCGATCATCGACCCCCGCACCCCCGAACGCTACCGCATCGGAATCCTGTGTGATGAAGGCGAATACCCCCATGATCCGTTGGAGAGCCACGTCCACATCCCCACCGTGCTCCAGGCACGCCAATGGAATTTCATCAAGGTTCAGGGGAGGGAGTGGGAACGCAACCGCAACGGGGTGCTGGAACGGATCGAGGCATGCCTGATATAACAAGCGCGGGCAAGGTAGATCACCTCGGAACCGCTCTCCGGCGGCACGCACCCCGGCGTTGCAGCGCGCATTGCCCCATCGAGCCACGGAATCCCGAAGGCAGACAGAAACCCGGCGCGATCCTGGGGAAATTGATCTCCCGCCTCCCCGCGCCTAACCAACCAACAAGCAAGGAGCCACCATGTTCAGACAGACCGCCATGACCGCCCTCGTCACGGCCCTCCTCCTCCCCACCAGCGCCGCGCTGGCCGACGACACCCAACCCCTCGCCTACCAGGAGGCGGTGACCGACGCCGCCTTCCCCACCGAGGAGGAGATCGTCGACAACCTCACCCCGATCACCGCCGACAACGCCAAGCTGGTGTGGAACGCCGACCACAGCAAGATCCGCGTGGTCAGCTGGAAGTCCGAGGGCAGCTACAAAAGTTTCCTCAAACCCTACGACCACACCTCCGACAACCCCGACTACGCCATCTGGGTCACCGCCGCCCCCGAGGTGCGGAACTTCTGCCGCACCTTCGTGAAGGATCACCCCGAGGCCGACCAGGCCGACCTCAACCTGCGCCTCAAACAGTTCCTCGGCCTCGACCCCTCCTGGACCTACGACGTCTTCGTCGAGTTCTGGGTCGCCCCCGACACCCTGTTCCGCCCCTGCACCGACCCGCAGACCGACGACACCACCTGCAACCTGCACTTCGGCGACAGCAACCCGCAGGTCACCAACATCCCCGACTACCGCGAGTTCTACTCCAACCTCTACTACAAGAGCTTCCGTTCCGGCGGCGGCGTACCGTGGACCGGCATCGGCTACACCTACGACTGGGGCAACCCCGCCGGCGAGCGCGGCGCCAGCGAGTTCATCCTGACCCCCAACGCGCCCTACCAGATCATCGCCGCCACGCCCACGGCGGAATACTGCAAGCCCTGATCCCCTACCCCTCGTTCCGAGCCGAACCGGAAGGAACGAGGGACCCCTCCCCATCCCACCTCCCCCCGGCTGACGCGGCACACGGTCCGCCCGCTCCTCACTGCGAACCCGCACTTCTCACCGACCGCCTACTCCGGCGGCCGATCCTCCCGCAGTGACGGGGCGTGCTCCCTCGCTACGGGGGCTGGTGAGAAATGCGGGTTAAGATATTTCTTACGCAATTTTCCGAATTTCTCCACTACAGGAACGGTTTCAATGAACAGAGAATAGGGAGATATCCGTCAAAGAGACCCGAAAATGGAACAGCCCCGCTTCGACGCCCTCTACGCAATCTCCGACCTCCACCTCGGCGGCGAGGAAGGATTTCAGATCTTCACGGAGGGCAAGCGGCTGGCGAAGACCATCGAAAGGATCTGCCACGACTTCCCGGAGCGGGAAACCGCGCTGGTACTCAACGGCGACGTGGTCGATTTCCTCGCCGAAGCGCCCGCCTGTTATCTGGACACCACCGGCGCCCTGAAGAAGCTGCGGCGAATCTACCTCGACGAGCCGAAATTCCGACCGGTATGGAGCGCCTTGGAACAGTTCGTCGCCACCGAGAAACGCCACCTGATCTTCGTCCTCGGCAACCACGACGTGGAACTGGCCCTGCCCGAGGTCCAGGAGTGGCTCGCCGCGCGGCTCTCGCAAAACAGCGCCGCCGCCCGCGGCCGTCTGCGCTTCCACACCCACGGCAGCGGCTTCAGCTGCATGGTCGGCGACCGGCGGGTCCTCTGCCTGCACGGCAATGAGATCGACGACTGGAACGTGGTCGACTTCCACTCCCTGAGCAAAATCCTGCGCAGCCTCAACCGCGGCGTCCACCCGCCCGAGTGGGACGCCAACGCCGGCACTCGGCTGGTGGTCGACGTCATGAACAAGGTGAAGGCGCGCTACCCGATGGTCGATCTCCTCAAACCGGAGACGAAGGCGGTCGTCCCCATCCTCACGACCCTGGACCTCCCTCGCGACGTGGTGCTCGCCCTCGGTCACATCCTGCGCGTGATGGGTGCGCTGGGCTGGGACGCCGCACGACGCCGAATGGGTTTCCTCGCCACCGAACGGGAACTGGAGGCCAACCCACAAGACCCACACCCCAACGAATATCAGAGCGTGAACCGACTCCTCGACGACATCATGCAGCGGGAAGCCGGCGGCAAGTCGGGGGAAGACGCCCTGCTCGCCGCCTTTCGCGCGCTGGAGCAGGACGACAACGACCCGCTGGCGCTGGCGGAGTGGTCGGAGACCCGGCAGCTCGGCGCCTTCGACTGGGTCCGCGACCTGTTCCGTCAGCAGACGCGCAAGGAGGTGATGCGCAAGGGCCTGCGGATTTGGCTCAAGGAGAACCTGCTCGACGACTTCAGCTTCGATACCCGTGTCGCGGACGACAACGACAAGGCCCTGATGGAGCTGGCCGGCCCCGACGTCCACTTTCTGATCGCGGGCCACTCCCACCTGCGTCGCGCCCTCCCGCGCAGCGTGCGCGGCGCCTACTACAACACCGGCACCTGGGCTCAACTCATCCGCATCCCGCCGGAGGTACTCGACGACCAGGACGCGTTCGACCGGCTCTACCAAGACCTTCAAGCCCCCAACTTGAGCGCGCTCGGCGCGGCGCGTCTCCCCAACGCCAAGCCGCTACTCATCATCCAGCCCACCGTGGCCTGCATCGAGCCGACGCCTGACGGGATGACCCGCGGCAAGCTGTGCAACGCCGAACCCGACGGACAACGCCAAACCCTCCGGGGCACCGAATCATGAACCACACCACCGATACCGGGATCCGCACCGTCAGCCTGGAACTGCTGCGCCACGGCCCCCCGCACAACCAGCTCCTCTCCCCCCTCACCCGCTACCTCGCCCTGTGCGGCGATTACGGCGCCGCCACCGTCGAGGTCCCTTACGAGCACCGCCCGTTCCTCGAACGGCTGCGCACCCTGCGCTATCGCACCTCCGACCGCGACGGCGACGACGCCCACCGCCACGAGGTGATCGAGCAGACCGCCGGCGAGATGGCCGGCGTCCTGGAGACCGTCCACGGCCTGATCCCGGAACTCAACCACCACAGCGGCGAAACGGCCCTGGTCAACCTGGAGCTGGTGCTCTCCGCCGCCGAGCTGGCGATGCTCCCCTTCGAGCTGTCCAAGGTGCCGCGCGGCTGCAAGGGCGGCGAGGGCGGATGGCTCTCCCTGCAGAAACTCGCCCCGGTCGCCATCACCCGCCGGGTGCGCAGCGTCAACCACGACCACCACGAGTGGAACCGTACCCCGCGCATCCTCTTCGCCCACGCCGACGGCGAGGGCCTCGACGGTCTCGCCCACGCCCATCTGCAGTGCCTGGTGGCCGCGCTCCGTCCCTGGTTCAAGTACTTCGATCCCACCGACGACGAGGCCGTGAAGGCGGAACTGGGCAAGCACATCACCGTCATCGGCCACGCCAGCGTGGAGCGGATCGCCGAGGCCTGCGCGCGGACCGAATACACCCACGTCCACCTGCTGGCCCACGGCGACATCGACCCCAAGCGGCGCGGCGAACGCTTCGGCCTGCGCCTGCACCACAGCCGCGAAGGCTTCGAGGTGGTCGGCGGCGACCGCCTCGCCAACATCCTCGGCGGCAGCCACACCGGCTGCTTCAACGACACCCCCAAACGCCGCCCGCTGGTGGTCACCGTGGCCGGCTGCGACAGCGCCAACGTCGGTGACGTGGTCTACGACGGCGCCAGCATCGCCCACGACCTGCACCGCGCCGGCATCCCGCTGGTGGTCGCCTCCCAGTTCCCGCTCACCTTCAAGGGCTCGGTGGTGATGGTGCAGGAACTCTATCACCACCTGCTCTGCGGCCTCGACCCGCGCCTCGCCCTGCACAAGCTGCGCGGCCGCCTCTACGCCGCCCACGGCGCCGAGGTCCACGACTGGGCGGCCCTGGTGGGTTACGCCGCCCTGCCCGCCGACATCGACGAACAGCTGCTCGCCTTCCGCTTCCAACAGGCCAAGGGGACCGTGGACGCCGCCCTCGACCGCATGGACCGGACCCTCGACCGCTACCGCTCGGAGACCCTTGAGGAGCACCGGCCGTCGCGCCGCATGGAGAGGAGCGTCAACCTACCCCGCGGGGAGAGCGCCCCGGCAGCCGCCACAACCACCGAAAAGGAAGTTCGCCACTGCGTCGAAGTCGTGGAAAATGCGATCAAGCGTCTCCCGGAAGCTCCCGGGTACGCGGTCGAGACCCTGGGCTACAAGGGCGCGGTGGAAAAGCGCATCGCCGAAACGTGGTTCGAGGTCGCCCGTAACGAGGAAGACCCCGATCGGCAAGAAGCGCTCCACGAACGGAGCCTCGAAAGCCTGGAACACTCCCGCCGCCACTACGACCGGGCGGCGCGCGCCGCCGTCGCCCAGCCGGCGGAGAACCGCCTCGGCCGCAAACCCCTGCACTGGTCGCTGACCCAGCTCCTCTCCCTCAACCTGATCCTCGGCGAGGCGTGGAACGAGGCAAACGAACGGCGCTGGCAGGCCGCCCTCTTCTCCGTCGACACCGACCTGGACTCCGCCGACCGCGAGCATCGCATGTGGGCCCACGGCAGCGCCGTGGAGCTGTGGCTGCTGCGCTACGGCTTCAGCGACGACCGTCCCGATGCGGCCTGCGAGCAGGTCCAACACCACACCGAACAGCTCCTCCGCCTCGCCGAACCCGAAGAGTTCGTCCTCTACTCCAGTGCCCGCCAACTGCGGCGCTACGAACAGTGGTGGGGGAGTATGGCGTTCAGCCACCCGATCACGAACGCCCCCCTATGGCCGCTGGCGGGTGATATGGCGAACCGGCTGTGTCCGCCGAAACGGGGTAACCGGAGCACCTTGTCATGATGGCGTCTCCTTGCCCGCCCTCATCGATCAGACTATCGTCTTACCATCCTATCCACGATCCACTTGCCCGTGAGAGCCGCCCCATGCCCCAAACCACCGTCTCTTCCAAATACCAAGTGGTGATCCCCCAAGAAGTGCGCGAGCAGCTCGACATCCGCCCCGGCACCCGATTCCAGGTCATCCCCCTCGGCAACCGCATCGAACTGATCCCCACCCGCGACATCCGCGAGATGCGCGGCGCCTTCAAGGGCATCGACACCGACGTCCCCCGCGAGCGGGACGACCGCGTGTGAATCTGGTGGACTCCTGCGGCTGGCTGGAGTACCTCGCCGACGGCCCCAACGCCGACTTCTTCGCCCCCGCTCTGGAAGATACCGAGCAGCTCATCGTCCCCACCATCGTCATCCACGAGGTCCACAAACGACTGCTCCGACAACGGGGAGAGGACGCCGCCCTGCAAGCCACCGCACTGATGCGCCAGGGCCACACAATCCCCCTCGACGAACGTACCGCCCTGGAGGCCGCCGCCCTCGGCATCCGTCACCGCCTCCCCCTCGCCGACAGTATCGTTTACGCCAGCGGCCGCCTTCACGGTGCCACCATCTGGACCCAGGACGCCGATTTCGAGGGGTTGGATGACGTGCGTTACCAGCCGAAACGCAAATGATCCCCAACGACCGCAGGGGACGACTCCACCCCTTCGACCACGCCGCCATCGAAGCCGCCGCGCGCAGGGCGCTGATGGCGGTGGTCCCGGACTATTTTTCCTGGGATGACAACCGGCGTGAACGCTTCCACGCGGACAGGGACCGCGACACCCGCGACGCGCTGAGCCGGATCATGATCACCGCCCTGACCGGTACGAGGTGCGACCGCGACGAGGCCTGGGAAGAGGCCGAAGAAGACCTCGAACCCGCCCGGCTCTACGCGCTCAACTGGGCGCGATTACTTACCGAAGGGATCGGCGAGGACCGGATCTACCTCAACGAGTCCATGGCCGACGGCGTCACCCTCCTCGACTTCGAGACGGTCCACGACTACGACATCGACGACCACCGCTTCCAGCAGGAGGCCCGGCGGCGGGAGTCCCCCGACTACGTGGAGGAACCCTACGAGGGCGGTCCCCATTGGCTCTGGGCGCGAATGCTCATCGACGGCCGCCTCAACTACTCCACCCTCACCTCGGTCGCGCAATATCTGACGGACGAAGTGGAAGAGGCGATGCACCAACGCATCGAGGAACGGATTCCCCACGAGTACGTTGATGGCCCGGAGCACGGAAAGAAAAGCGGCGGCGGCCTTCGCTGGGACCGGCGAATCGACGCCGGCGGACTGGAAGGGCAACTCGAAGAACTGAAGGAGCGGGCCTACGACTACCTCACGGAACTCTACCGCACCTCAAGGAGATCCTGGAAGCGTGCGAACGCATCGAGGAGTACATCGCCGGCCTGGACCAGGAGGCGCTGATCAAGAACCCCATGGCCTACGACACGGTGGTGCGCTTCGCATTCGCTCAACCCAACCGACCTCTCGTGCCATCCGTTATTCGCGAGACCTCCGCCCGGACGGCGACACCCTGTAGGTCACCGATGCTCCGGCGACGTGAACGGAGGCAGCGGGGCGTGACCTTCGCCGCCCTTCCCGAGTGAGCGTTCCCGTCGGTTCGTTCCAGAGGCAACTCACACCCCGCTGCTTCCGTTCGCGTCGCCCCGGCAGGGGCGACCTACGTCGCGCTCTCCACCTCGCGGCAGATCGTCATCAGCTCGGCGACCATCTTGAGCAGCAGGCCGAGGCGCCAGCCGTAGATCTCGCAGGGGCGGTTCTCCAGGGCCATCGACCAGTCGAGGAGCCCGCCGATGGCGGCGATGCCGTCGATGGAGGCGTCGAGGAGCTGTTCGGCGCTCTCCCGGAGGCGCCGCAACTCGTCGTCGCTGAGGTTGCGGAAATCCACCTTGCCGCCCCGCTCCAGGGAGTTGGGCAGCAATCGGAAGAGTTCCCGTAACGGCGCCATGGAGGGTTCTCCGGGATCGTCGGCGTCGGGCCACTCTTCCTCGGAAGGCATATCCATTTTCAGCTCCTCTTGTTCTTGTTCGTTAGCAAAACGATTTGAGTTAGCCATTTTACACAAAAACATACTGATTCAGTAACACTGCAACTAATTCAGTTGCACTAAACTGGCCGCATGAAAAAGAAGGCCACCCAAAAGAAGCGCCAAAACGCTATCAATACCCAGATCCGCTATCCCGAAGAGGTGTATCGGGCCCTGCGCCGGGCAGGAGCGAGGTCGGGGCGATCGTTGAACGCAGAGGTGATCTTCCGCCTCCGCCAATCCCTCGCCTTCGACGCGGAGGGCCTCGACGGCCCGCCGAAGGACGAACGGGAGGCGATCGGCCGCGCCCTGGACCGGCTGGCCGGCAAGGTGCTGGAGTTCTCCGATCTGTTGGGGGATGCGAGGGATCGGCTGGACGAACCGCCGCCGAAGAGATAGGGCGGCCTGCGGCCACCGTGCCGACCGAAAGCGGGGCGTTATACGAACTCCGGCAGGAATGCCACCGCACACCGCCAACCCGTAGCTGGACGCAGAGCGTCCAAGGTGGCGGGTTGCCACGCAGAGCGTGGCAACCAGGAGAACCAGGACGAAGCGGAGCGCGGCAACCAGGACAGGCGCCCCACCGGCTTCCCTCCGGCGAAGTCCCCTCCCCCCCTCGTTACGACGCTCCGCGTCGTAACGCACCACCTCGACGCTCTGCGTCATACCGGACGCGTTGCGGCTCGCTATCCGTTGCTACCGTACTCGCCCGCCATTCCGGGCGGATGCGGTAATCGCATGCCGTTACTTCGCCGGAAAGCTCGGCATGATCCATCGACAACGTCGGCCGCGATCACCACGGCGCGCGCGGCGCGCCCTATAGGGCGGCCTGCGGCCGCCGTGCCGAACGAAGGCACGACGGTGGATGAACTCCGGCGGGAAAAAAGCACGCAGTGCCGGATCATCCACGGCGATTCACCCACCCGCAGTTGGACGCAGAGCGTCCAAGGTGGCGGGTTGCTACGCGGAGCGTAGCAACCAGGAGAACCAGGACTCCGCCACCTCCTCTCCGCGTCCTCCGCGCCTCTGCGCCTCTGCGTTCCCCGCGTCGCTCACGGGCGCGGAGGCGCGGGGACCCGGCCCCTACCGACCCTCCGCCGCCGACTCCTGCGGCTCCAGCAGGTGCAGTTGGTGGAAGAAGCCGTGGACGCTGAACGGCCGGTGCGCCTCCTCGCGCCGCGGCGGGGAGACCAGGGAGAGCGCGGCGGCCCCAGCCAGGCAGGCGACGCCGCAGATGGAGAAGGCGAGCGGGAAGTTGCCCATATCCCCGAGCACCCCGCCGAGGATCGGGAAGAGGATGCCGCCGGCGCCGTAGGAGAGAAACAGGTAGGGGTAGTTGCGCCCCACCGCGCGGTTGCCGAACTCGTCGGCGGTGAGCGCCGGGAACAGCGCGAAATTGCCGCCGAAGTTGAAGCCGATCAGCGCGGCACCCAGGTAGAGCAGGTACTCGTTGCCCGCCATGGCAGTGAAGGCGAGCAGGATCACCCCCTGGCTCGCGGCCATCGCCATCACCGAATATTTGCGCCCCAGCCGGTCGCTGACCACACCCCAGACGATGCGCCCGATGCCGTTGGCGATGCTGAAGAAGACCGCCATCGCGGTACCGGCGATGGCGCTCGCCTGCGCCGCACCGTAACCATGGGCGAGCAGCGCCTCCATCGGGTAGAGCTTCATCAGACCGATCGACATCAATCCGGCCCCGGCGCTCACCGCGAAGGTGAGGAAGATCAGGTAGAACTGCGGCGTGCGCAGCATCTCGCCGGCAGTGAACTCCTCGCCACCGGCCCCGGCGCGGGCGCTCGGCGGCTGGTAGCCCGCCGGCCGCCAGCCGGCGGGCGGCATGCGCATCCACAGGCTGCCGACCAGCACCAGCGCGGCGAACAGCACGCCGTAGACCACGAAGGTGTGGGCCAGACCGATGGTCGCGATCAGCTCGCCCCAGGCGCCGGCCAGCTTCACCCACGCCATGGCGCCAAAGCCGAAGCCGGCCACCGCCAGCCCGGTGATCAGCCCCTTGTGGTCGGGGAACCAGTTCATCCCCACCGCGATCGGCACCACGTAGCCGAGGCCGATCCCCGCCCCGCCGACCAGCCCGACGCCGAGCAGCACCGGCCAGAAGCCGGTACCGCCGCTCAGCCCGGCGATCAGGTAGCCCGCCCCGAGGATGATGCCGCCGGCCATCGCCAGCCGGCGCGGGCCCCAGTCGTTCAGTTTGCGCCCGGCAACCAGCATCACCGCGGCGAAGCTGGCCAGCCCGACGGCGAAGACCAGTTGGGTCTGCAACTTGCTCCACCCCTCGGCCATCAGCGCCGGGGTGAACACCGACCAGGCGTAGATCGCCCCCAGGCAGAGCTGGATCAGGATCGCGCCGAAGACGACCCACCAGCGGTTCATCGGTTTTTGTGCGTTCACCGGGATACTCCTCGGATCTTCCAGGATGGAGGGAGCCCCGTTGTACGGATGGCGGGTGATGGTTTGATGACGGTCCGGCGTCCGTTTGGCGCCGGCGAGCCGCGCGCAGGCGCTCCGTGGAACGATCGGCACGCGCCGTCAACGAGGCGAGCGCCGCCTACTGCCGGCGGCCATCGCGCCCCTCATGCGGGTGCTCGTATCGCGCTATCGCGAGCAATGCGAACGGCTGGAACGGGAGCCCGACGCGGCGCTGCCGGGACCGGTGGCGGAGGTATTCCAAAGGCTCTCCGCGGCGTCGGAAGGCGAGGCGTGACGGGCACGGCAGTGCCCGCGTAGGTCGTCGCTACCGCGGCGACGCAAACGGGGGCACCGAAGTCGACACCGCGATGCGCTCGCCGAGTGAGACATTCCATTCGGACAATATGGCGCGAGATTTTACGAAGGAGCCCCCGTTTGCGTCGCCCCGGTAGGGGCGACGCCTCTCCGATAAAGCTGCGCAGGAGCGTCGATATCTCCCTCACCCTCAACCGCCGTCCGTTCTTGAACCTTCCAGCCTCCCCCTCTATTCTTACGAAACCGATCATCGATAGCGAATCCGTAATATGGAAGCCGCCACCCTCTCCAGCAAATACCAAATCGTGATCCCCAAGGCGATTCGCGATCGGCTCCACCTCAATCCCGGACAGCGCTTCGTCTTCGTCACCAAAGGCGACGTCATCAGTCTCGTGCCGCTACGGGAGATGGATCAGCTTCGCGGCATCGCCAAAGGGGCCGACACCGCCGGCATCCGCGACCGAAGCGACGTGGAGTGACCGCTTTGGAGGTGGTGGTCGATACCTGCGGTTGGGTGGAGTGGCTCACCGACGGGCCGCTCGCCGAGCGTTTCCGGCCCTACCTCGCCGATCCGACCCGGATCATCGTCCCGACGGTGGTGCAGTACGAGCTGCACAAATGGCTCTGCCGCGAGCGCGACGAGCAATGGGCGCTGGAGGTGATCGGCGTCACCGAGCGGGGGCGGGTCGTCCCCCTCGACGGCAACCTGGCGCTGTTCGCCGCGGACCTCTCGCGCCGCCACGCCCTGGCGATGGCCGACGCCATGATCTACGCCACCGCCCAACTCGGCAAAGTGGAGTTGATCACCGCCGATGACCACTTCGAAGGGCTACCGGGCGTGCTCTTCTTTCGAAAGAGCGCTTCCTGAGGCGCTCAACGAACCGGGCTCCGATCACCGCCCGGCGCGCGCGGCGCGCCCTATAGGGCGGCCCGTGGCCGCCGTGTCGAACGGAGGCACGGCGCACGCCCTCCTCCCGCGACCATCCGAGCGGAGAGTTTCGTGTGAATGCCCCCTTAAACGAAGGCGCTCCGACCAACCCCGCGTAGGGTGTGCCAACGCCAGGAGGCGCACCGGCATCGACGGAGCACGCCCCCCCCGAACCACCGTTTGGATGCACAACCCACCCGCCTTGGATAGGATCGCCCCATCTCACCCGGAAGACCCAACGATGCCCCCCAAGGACCAGGACCCCGGCGCCGACCGCCTCCTCCGCCTGCTCATCGCCACCGCCGCCGGCGGCCTCGGCGGCCCCGCGGGCGCACTGACCGGCTTCCTCGGCGCCGGCCTCAACGAAATCGTCGGCCTGATCTTCGACCCCGACACCCGCCAACGCGCCGACACCGCCCTCCAGCACCTCGACGAGCCCAGCGAGGCGCTCTACCTCCGCCACGCCCTCGACACCCGCGCCCTCGCCGCCCTCGACTTCGACCCCGCCCGCGCCGCCGACGAACTCCTGCGCCGCGCCCGCGAGGCCGGCGAGCCCGTCGACGACGCGATGCGCCAACCGCTCCACGCCACCTTCGCCGCCCTCTGCACCGGCCCCGAACTCCAGTCCGCCTTCCGCGAACAGATCGGCGGCCGCCTGAACCAACTGGACGAACGGCTGAAGATCCTCCTCACCCCCCAGCAACTGCTGCGCATCCCCCACCCGGCCACCCCACTGGCACGCGCCGCCCGGATCGCCCCCAGCAACCTGCTGCGCGCCGACTACGAAGTGGTCCCCTACGAGCCGCGCCCCGCGTTCGAGGCGGAGCTGAAGGCGTGGTGCGACGGCCCGAACGAAGGCGGGGACGACTACCCCAAGCTGCGCCTCTACACCGCCCCCGGCGGCGCCGGCAAGAGCCGCTTCTTCATCCAGTGGTGCCGCGCCCTCCCCGGCCACTGGCGCGCCGGCTTCCTCCACGCCCACCCGCAGGCCGACTTCACCCACCTCGCCCGCGACCACCGCCCCCTCTTCGTGGTGGTCGACTACGCCGACGGCCGCAACGACGAGGTGACCCGCCTCCTCGCCACCCTCCAGCGCCACGCCGGCACCCGCCGGGTGCGGATCATCCTCCTCGCCCGCAACGCCGGCCCGTGGATCGACCACTACGCCCTCAGCGACCCGGACGCCCGCGAACTCTTCACCCAGGAGTCGCCCAAGGAACTCCCCCCGCTGGGCCACGACGAGCCCGCCCGCCCCGCCCTGTTCCTCCGCGCCTTCGCCGCCTTCAAGGGGCACGCCGAACGCTTCCAGCGCAGACCCGAGGCGATCGGTGAGCCGACGCTCCCCGACTTCACCGGCGAGGGCCTCGACAACGCCCTGCTGATCCACACCGCCGCCTACCTCGCCGTGGCCGGCGACACCGTCCCCGGCGGCGATGCGGGACGGCTCTTCCGACGGGTGATGGAGCACGAGCAACGCCACTGGGGCCGCATCCGCCCCGCGGAGCTGAGCGAAGAGCGGATGCTGGAGGCCCTGGGCGACCTCACCGCCCTCACCACCCTCGCCGGCGGCATCGCCGGCGAGGCGCTGCACGGCTGGCTGGAACGCGCCCCCGCCCCCCTCGACGCCGTCACCCGCCCACTCATCGCCCAACGGCTGCGCCAGCTCTACCCCGCCGACGGCAACGTCGCCCCCCTGCTCCCCGACCGCCTCGGCGAGTGGTGGGTCGACACCCGGCTGGCGGCCCGCCCCGACCTCCTCCCCGCCGCCTTCGCCGCCGACACCGACGACCCGGCCCTCGTCAACGGCCTCACGGTGCTCGCCCGGATCGCCAAATGGAACCGGGAGCACGGAGAGCGGTGGCTCACCCTCGCCCTCGCCCGGGACTTCCCCCGCCTCGCCCCACCGGCCCTGGAGATCGCCGTCACCGAGTGGGACGGCCTCGGCCGGCTGCTCCACCGCCACCTTCGGGAGCATCCCGACCCCGCCACCGCCGGGCGGCTGGGCACGATCCTCGACGACCGCTATTGGCACACCCTCGCCCTGCGCGAACTGGCCGAGGAGGCGACCCGGCAGCGGCTCGATGCGGTCGGCGGCGAAGACGAGGCGGCCCTCGCCGAGAAGGCCGGGCATCTCAACAACGCCTCCGCCCGGCTCTACGACCTGGGCCGGCGGGAGGAGGCCCTCGACGCCGCCCGCGAGGCGGCGGAGATCCGCCGCCAACTGGCCGAGGCGCGGCCCGACGCCTTCCGCCCCAACCTCGCCATGAGCCTCAACAACCTCGCCAACTGCCTCAGCGACCTGGGCCGGCGGGAGGAGGCCCTCGACGCCGCCCGCGAGGCGGTTGAGATCCGCCGCCAACTGGCCGCGGCGCGGCCCGACGCCTTCCGCCCCGACCTCGCCGGGAGCCTCAACAACCTCGCCAACAGCCTCAGCGACCTGGGCCGGCGGGAGGAGGCCCTCGACGCCGCCCGCGAGGCGGCCGACCTCTACCGCCAACTGGCCGAGACGCAGCCCGACGCCTTCCGCCCCGACCTCGCCATGAGCCTCAACAACCTCGCCACCTTCCTCAGCAACCTGGGCCGGCGGGAGGAGGCCTTCGACGCCGCCCGCGAGGCGGTGGAGATCCGCCGACAACTGGCCGCGGCGCGGCCCGACGCCTTCCGCCCCAACCTCGCCATGAGCCTCAACAACCTCGCCACCTTCCTCAGCCGCCTGGGCCAGCAGGAGAAGGCCCTCGACGCCGCCCGCGAGGCGGCCGACCTCTACCGCCAACTGGCCGCGGCTCGGCCCGACGCCTTCCGCCCCGACCTCGCCATGAGCCTCAATAACCTCGCCAGCAGCCTCAGCGATCTGGGCCGGCGGGAGGAGGCCCTCGACGCCGCCCGCGAGGCGGCCGACCTCTACCGCCAACTGGCCGAGGCGCGGCCCGACGCCTTCCGCCCCGACCTCGCCACGAGCCTCAACAACCTCGCCACCTTCCTCAGCGGCCCGGGCCGGCGGGAGGAGGCCCTCGACACCGCCCGCGAGGCGGTGGAGATCCGCCGCCAACTGGCCGCGGCGCGGCCCGACGCCTTCACCGCCGACCTCTGCCAATCGCTCGGGGTGCTGGGCTCGGCGATCGCCGCCGACGGCGGCGGCCACGAGGAGGCGCTGGCCGCCTTCGCCGAGGGGATCGAGCGGCTCACCCCCTACCTCCAGCGGCTGCCGGCGGCCTTCGTCCCCCTCATGCGGGTGCTCGTATCGCTCTATCGCGAGCAATGTGAACGGCTGGAACGGGAGCCCGACGCGGCGCTGCTGGGACCGGCGGCGGAGGTATTCCAAAGGCTCTCCGCGGCGTCGGAAAGCGAGGCGTGACGGGCACGGCAGTGCCCGCGTAGGTCGTCGCTACCGCGGCGACGCAAACGGGGGCACCGAAGTCAACGCCGCGATGCGCTCGCCGAGTGAGACATTCCATTCGGACAATATGGCGCGAGGTTTTACGAAGGTGCCCCCGTTTGCGTCGCCCCGGTAGGGGCGACCTACGGGATCGGAAGGACACCATTGATCGTTCCCACGCTCCAGCGTGGGAACGCACTCCCTGGACGCTCCAGCGTCCCGATTCGGGCCGCCGGAGCGGCCACCACCCCGCGCCCACGCCGGAGCGTGGGCGCGATCCTGCATTTGACCCCGCAACCTACCGAACCGTCACCTCGATGAAGCGGCGCAGGGATTCGCGAATGTTCGGGCTCAGCTTCTCCAGCAGGCGGACGAACTCCGCCACCTCCGCCTCCACGTCCCCCGTCCGCTCCCAGGCATCACCGCAGAGCAGCCACTCCACCGGGCGTTCCAGTTCATCGGCCAACCGGAGGAATTGACCGAGCTGAAGCGAAGCGATATCCCCGCTTTCCCATCCCTCCAAGGCCGCTTCTGAAACGCCAACCTTCTCCGCCATCTCGCGGAGGCTGATTTCCCGTTCCTCCCGCGCCTTTCGCATTCGCGCCGCAACGCTTTTCATCGTGTGAAATCCTCGTCTTGATGGAACGAGGAAAACGATAGGTTTGGCGCCCCGTGAATCCCACGAAGTTAAACTTCGGGTCGGGATAAAATTCGGTCAAATAGCCGATAATTCCACGCAAACCCCTCGTAACCACGCTCTGCGTGGTTACGCGCTCCCGCAAGACGCTCCGCGTCGTGTCAATGGTGGCAGCGGACTCAAAGCCCGTCGGCGGCTGGACGCAGAGCGTCCAAGGTTATGGGTTACGACGCGGAGCGTCGTAACCAGATTGAGGATGAGCTGGCGGAAAGAACCCACACCACCACCGTCACCATCAGCAACATCGAGCGCGGCATTCACGGGCCGCGGTTCGACCTGCTCATGCGGATCTGCGACGTCCTCGAAGTGGAGGCCAAGGCGCTTTTCACCTTCGACGAATAGCCGGCAGCCCGTCCCTGCCCGGCACCCGCACAACGCTAGATCCGGGTTGCCGTCACCGCCGGCCCGCGGGGTACGTTTCCGCGCCCGCCCGCGAAGCGGTTTGTTACCCGATGGGTTTCGGCCAACGTGGCCTCCATGAACCTCGAATTGACCGAGCGGGTTGGCCGCAAGGTGGACGTGATCAGCGACGACGGCATCCACCACCGCCTCCGCGACCGCATCCTGGCCGAGGCGCAGCCACTCCGTTGGAGTGAGGACGCTCACTTCCGCCGCCGGGAAACGAGGGTGCCGTATCACGGCTGCTGAACCACCCCGTGCAGACACAGGACGCCACCCCGTTGAAAACGCGACGCGCTCCACCAACGGGAAGCGCTCGATCAGCGATCGTCTTCCCGTCATCTACGCAGCGTCTTCTTTGGAAAAGCCAAACCGAGTATCAACGATTCGATCGATGAGCGGCGCCCCGGCTCTGGGTAGGAGCGGCCCCTAGGAGCCTGTCGGACTATGGATGAATCGGCCGCGAAAGCGGGATGACGGCACCGCTTTTCCGAAAATCCTCGTCAAATAGCTCACTATTCTCCTCGAATTTTCGAAAAATCGGCACCGTCCTCCCGCTCCCGCAACTCGATCCCCCATAGCCCGACAGGCTCCTAGGCCTCGATCATGACGGAGTGAGAACTTCGATTCGGCAGGAGGCTGGAACGGACGCGGCGCCATCGCGGCCTAGGGGCCGCTCCTACAGTGGAGGCCGTAGTCGCTTTTCGGTCGTCAGTAGCGGGGCCCTTCCCTCATCCGCCGCAACGGCTCTCCGGCGCGACAATGCGCAGCCGACCGCGCCAACATCGCGAATCGGGCCGCCAGAGCGACCGGCCCCTCCCGCTACTCACCCCAAACGAACCGCCGCCGCGGCCACATGCCCGGCCAGCGAGGTGACGAAGGTCTTGAGCGCGCTCAACTCCGAAAGCTCGGTGTAGGCGCCGGTGTCGGCGGCATCACGCGCGGAGGTGATGAGGGTGGCGGTGGTGTAGAGCCCCTCCTGCACCAGTTTCTGGCAGAGGAGATCGTAGCGCTGGAGATAGGAAGCGCCGTTGAAGGCCTCGAAAACGGGAAAGTGTGGGGAGTCCGTGGCCACCGGTGAACGGGATTTCGGTGCGTCCTCGACCATCATCAACCAACTGACAAACGGGCGCGGCTGCTTTCCGAAGGCCCCTTCGCGATAGGCGGTCCACAGGTCGTGGGCGGTGCCGATGGCCTCTTCGGTACGGTTGTTGAAGTTGTTGCCGAACGACGGGCCAACTTGGCTCTTCAATTCGATGGCGGCAATCAGCTCACCCCGGTGGACGACCAACAGATCCCACAGTTTCGTGGGCCGAAAGAAGCCGGGCAGCGTCAGTGCGGCTCTCTCCCGATGGATTTCCGCATCGGCCAACCCATTGGCCCGGATGAGCGCCTCGGTCAGCTCGATGAAACCGTCCATGTTCTTGCCGCCGGTAACGCCGGCGCGCTCACCCTGGTCGCTCCGCCCCGAATCCCGCTGTTTCTGCTTCGCCGCTTCGCGGCTTTGCCAGAAGGCCTTGACGGCCTCCCGTGCCTTGGCCTCGTAGTCCACTAGTTTGAGGGTCATCTATTCTCCGTTTCCGCCAAGGGCGTCCTGCTCTTCCGGGCTTAGTTTATACAGCTTGAATACCGCCCGGTTGCACGCCGCCAGATCCCGCTTGACGGCGGCCCGTTCCAGTTCGGCGCGCAACGCCTTGGGGACCTCCGCCCAACGGGGAATCCGGATGCGGCGCAGGTACTGTGCCTGGAAGCGGAGAAACCCGCCGCGCATCCGGGTGGAATAGGTGGCGATGAACAGGCGGGCGACCGCCGACAGCAGAACGGCCTGCAATGCCCGCAGGCTCCACTCTTCCGCGGTGACGTAATAGAGGTTGTGGTGGGGATAGAGCTTCCCTTCCTCGAACACGATATGCGCTTCGCCTTTGATGTCGGGGATCAGCAATTTCGGCCGTTGGGTGAGGGCCGGGGTGATACGGTCGATGGTGCGATACCAGTTGGCAGGCGCCTTTTTCGCGCAGTGACGACCGGCGATCACCGCTCGGCGAGACTCCAGGTAACGCCGCAGGCGCGGATAGCGCTTCAGGTCCACCAGTCCTCCGTCGTCCGTGAAGGGATTGATCACCCCCTGACCGCGCCACTCCACCTCGCCGCTCCGGATATCGCGGGTGGTTACCAGCGGAAGCTTGCGCCCCGGCTCCACGTCGAGCCCCTCGAAATCGCCGATGAACGCCTTGTCGGCGCCGGTGGCGACGCCGATACCGACCTTGCATCCGGCCTCTTCGAGGCTGGGCAGCGCGTGTTCCAGCCGGCGGACCAAGGCCATCTGATCCGACGATTCGAGCAACCACGGTTCCGAGCCTTGGGTAACGTTCGCCAACTCGCGAACAGTGCCCGGCGACTTCGGCAGGAGATCCGCCCGCAGCGCCTGCGCCAGGCTCGCCAACTCCGCCCGCTCAATGGCGGGGCGGTGGGCAATGCGGGTGACGCCGGGGCGCTCCCGGCTGATGACCGTAATGGCGGGGTAGGCCGTCACCTCGGAGTGAAACGCCGGGGTGTTCACCATGTCGACGTAGCACTTCAGGTGAAAGTGGTCGGCGATCAGGCGGCGGAGCGGTCCACCGTAGCGATTCTTCATCCATCGGTCGGCGCAGATGAAACTGACGCTCCCCCCCGAAGCCAGCAGCGTGAGGGAACGTTCGATGAAAGGGATGTAGAGGTCCGCCCGGTCATAGAGGGTGCGGTAGCGAAGCCGGTATTCGGCGAGCAGCGCCGAATGGATCAACTCCTGTCGAACATAGGGGGGATTGCCGACGACGAAATCGAAATCGGCATCCATCGGACAGAGGAGAAAATCGCCCTGAATAAGCCAGCGATCGGCCAGGGCGGTCGCGGACCTCGCAGCGATACCCTCACTCTTGAGCCGCTTCAGGACTGCCGTGCGGGTTTTGTCAAAGGTATCGCGATGCAGCTCGACGGCGCGGATTGCGCCGCCCAAGGCATCCAGCGGACTGCGCGGGTCGTCGGCTGACCGCCATGTCCGCAGCACGCGGTCGATGATCGGCAGCAGAAAGTCGCCTCCGCCGAAAGACGGCTCCAGCACTCGCCGCCGGTAGAGCGGCAGGTCTTCGGTGAAACCCACCAAATCGAGCATGAAGTCGACCACTTCGGCTCGCGTGAATACCGCACCGCGACACTCCGCCCCCTGCGCCTTCGACAGACTCTCGATCGCGGCAATCACCGCCGGGGAGCGGGGAGGCAGGGCCTCTTGTGGCCAATCGAAGTTCATCTGGCCGGGAGATGTGTGCATGCCGAAGCCTGTCATTGAAGGGGGGAGCGTTAACTTTACTAATTATATATACACCTACCTCACCCACGCCACCGCATCCTCTACGTGCTGGCCGCTCGCCTCGGTTGATCGTCACTCCACTCCACCCCCGTTCTCCGACCACCCGCATCCGTGCGATGATCGCCCGATGAAGATCATCGAACTGCTCCAATCGCTCGCCGACAAACAGGTCCGGTACGTGCTGGTCGGCGGACTCGCGGTTCAGTTGCTGACGATGAAACGCGCAACCCGGCGCGCGAAGGACCGGATGGATATCGAGGCGTTGGAGAAGATCCAACGCGGTGAGGACCCCAATGAGTAGCGACAACGGCCCCGCCGGGTGATCCCCGAAGAGTTGATGCTGGCGCGAATCGCCCAGTCGGAGCAGATGCGCGAGTTCTTCATCCAGATGTGGTTACAGAACCCGAAACTGGCAGAGGGGGTCGGTGAGCGGATGAAGGCAATTCTGAGGCCGATCGACTGGCCGATCGATGATTCGAATTCCGATAGCCGCGACGACCGCTAAAGGAGAGCGAACGTGTGACTCTTCTGCCGGGAAGAGACCTCACACCGATTTCCGCTCGACATCCCCAAATCCGGCGCGCCTTACTCCCTCGCCCATGCCACCGCGTCCGTCACATCCTCCTCGGCAACACCGGCTTCCTTCAGATTGCGCCGAATTTCATCCGCCTTACGTGAGACGACGGCAGGGGACGAATCTGGCGCCCCGGCAGGCTTCGCCTCCTGCTGTTCCGTATCGTGGGCGCCATCGTCGAGCCTGTCCGCGGCCTCCCGATTTTGTTGACGCAACCGGTTGAGGTGCTCCACTTGATCAGCTCGTTTGGCATCGGACAGGTCATATTCGGCTTTCATCGCCCTCTCCTCGGCTTCGGGAACCATTATGGTTCTCATGACGACCTCGACGGCTCACGCTCCTTAGACCAGCCCTTCCAACCCTTTCCGATCGAGCAGATCCAGCAACTTGCGGGAGGGGCCGCTGGGGTGCTTCCTGCCGATCTCCCATTGGCGGACGGTGGAGAGGCTGGTGTTGAGCAGGGTGGCGAGCACCGCCTGGCTCAGCTGGTGGCGCTCGCGCAGGGCGCGAATCTTGTCGCCGGGGAAGTCGGGGATCGGCTCCAGGCAGAGGAGATCGTATTCCCGCATGCGCCGCTTGTCGATGAAACCATTGGCGTGGAGGTCCCGCGCCCCTTCGTGGACCGCCTCCAGAATCCCGCTGCCGAATTTAGCCATCACAGATCTCCTCCAACGCCCCCGACGCGATATGACTCTTCAACGCCTCGGGCGTCAGCGCCAACAGGTCTTCTCCGAACGACCGCAACGCGGTCAGCTCCCTGGCACTGATGTTGGCTCGTACGTTCTTCATGAATCCATAGACGAAACACCAACGGTCGCCCCGGTTGGTCGCCACCAGCGTTCGACTGCCGCCGCGCTTTCCACGACTGGAGACCGCGACCCGCTTCTTCAGGATATTCCCTCCGAGGTCGGCATCGATCAGCCCTCGCTCCATCTCATCGACGGCCTTACAGAGCGCGTCGTCGGTCAATTCCGTCTTCCGCATCCAACGACTGAAGTGGCGGGTCTTCAGAACTCTCCTCATCAGCAAAGTATATTACTTAGAGCACCACTTATCTATACAGTAGTCTTCGACACTATCCGCCAAAACCCCGTTCACCCCCCGCCTGCATCCGTGCGATGATCCCTCGATAGAAGATCGCCGAGCGAACTCCACCGACCGCCAAGCCGATGGATAAATCACCCACCCGGCCGGAACTCCTCCACGCCCAACCCCTCCACCGCCCCAGACAAGCCAGGAACCCCACCATGTCCCCGTTGTCCCGCCTGCTCTTCGCCCTGCTCCTGCTCTTCAGCGGCGCGGCGGCGGCCTTCGAGGCGCCGCTGCTCAACGATGCGGCGGCGGGCTACCGCGACCAGTTGGCGCAGCGCTATCGCGAGGCGCCGCGGGAGGCGGTGGAGTCGCTGCGGGAGCAGGGCCGCGCCATGGGGCGGCAGGGCCGCTGGGATCTGGCGGTGCCGTTCTACGAGCGGCTGGTGGCGCAGAGCCCGCAGGAGGCCGCCACCTGGCTGCTGCTGGCCACCGCGCAGCACTTCCGCGCCAACCAGCAGAACGGCGGCGGCGGGGCCGAGGAGGCGGCCCGCGCCGCCTGGCTGGCGTGGCGGCTGCGCGGGGCGGATGAGGACGTCGGCGCGCGGGCGCTGTTCCTGCTCGGCGCGGTGCGCGACCGGCAGGGGCAGTTGAAGGAAGCGCGCGACGCCTACCGCGAGGGGCTGGAGCACGGCATCAACGACGGGGTGACCAAACGCCTCGCCGAGCTGGAGGCGATGCTCCGCTTCCGCCTGCTCAGCAACGAACTGCGCCGCGACGGGGCCACCGCCACCGCGTGCCTGCGCTTCTCCGCGCCGCTGCGCGCCGGGCGGCCGGTGAACTACGGCGACTACCTGCGCCTGCGCCCGGCGGTGGACAGCGCGGTGACCGCTGCCGGCCAGGAGCTCTGTCTCTCCGGCCTCGACTACGGCACCACCTATCAGTTGGAGGTCCGCGCCGGGCTGCCGGCGGCGAACGGCGAGCGCCTCGCCGACGGCTCGACGCTGACCATCGAGGTGGGCAACCGCCCCGCCTCGCTGGCCCTCAACGACCGCCTCTACCTGCTGCCGCGGGTGGGCAGCCGCGGGCTCCCGCTGGAGAGCGTCAACGTGCGCAAGGTGGCGCTGGAGCTGCTGCACATCAACGACCGCAACCTGATCCGCGAGATCAACGACGGCAACCTCGGTGCCGAGCTCAACACCTGGCGCAGCTGGGGCATTGCCCAGAGCGAGGGCGAGCGGGTGTGGCAGGGCGAGATGGCCATCGACGGCCCCGCCAACCGGCGCCACACCACGCTGATCCCGCTGGACAACATCGAACTGCAACCGGGCATCTACGCCGTCACCGCCCGCGCCCTCGACCCCGAGCGCACCGAAGGGGTCGGCGAGGTGGCGCAGTGGCTGCTGGTCAGCGACCTCGGCCTCACCTCGGTCAACGGCCCCGACGGGCTGCACCTCTTCGTCCGCTCCCTGGCCAGCGCCAAGCCGCTGGCCGGGGTGGCGCTGCGGCTCTACGCCCGCAACAACGGCGAGCTGGGCAAGGTGGTCAGCGACGCCGACGGCCACGCCCTGTTCGACCCCGGCCTGCTGCGCGGCGAGGGCGGGCGCACCCCGGTGGCGGTCTATGCGTATCAAGACCACCAGGACTTCAACCTCCTCGACCTCACCCGTCCCGCCTTCGACCTCAGCGACCGCGGCGTCGAGGGGCGCGCCGCCCCCGGCCCGGTGGACGCCTTCCTCTACACCGAGCGCGGCGTCTACCGCCCCGGCGAGACGGTCCACCTCAGCGCCCTGCTGCGCGACTTCCAGGCCCGCGCCATCAAGCCCCTGCCGGTATGGATGACGCTCACCCGCCCCGACGGCGTGGTCGCCCTGGAGCAAAGCCTCCAGGCCGACGAGACCGGCGCCTACGCCCTCGACCTCCCGCTCGCCGCCACCGCGCGCAGCGGCGGCTGGAGCGTCGAGCTGCGGCTGGAGCGCAAGGGCGCCGCCGTCGGCACCACCCGCTTCCAGGTGGGCGACTTCGTGCCGCCCACCCTCGGGCTGAAACTGGAGGCCCCTGCGGAAGCGATCCACGCCGACGAGAGCCTCGACCTGCCGCTCACCGCCGAATACTTCTACGGCGCCCCCGGCGCCGGACTCCACGGCGAGGCAGAGCTGGTACTGGAGGTGGACCCGCAGCCCTTCCCGGCCTACCCCGCCTACCGCTTCGGCCTGATCGACGAGGAGTGGACCCCGCGCCGCTTCCCCCTCGAACTGCCCGACACCGACACCGCGGGCGCCAGCCGCCTGCGCCTCACCCTGCCCACCCTGGCGCCGCCGGACCGCCCGCTGCGCGCCGCGGTGCGCGCCAGCGTGTTCGAGCCCGGCGGCCGCCCGGTCAACGCGCTGACCCACCTGGCGGTGCGCCTGGGCGAGCTGAACATCGGCATTCGCCCCCACTTCGACGGCGACCAGGTGGACGTGGACCGCCCGGCCCGCTTCGACGTCATCGCCCTGGACCGCGACGGTCAACCGGTAGCCGGCACCCGGCTGCGCTACGCCCTGGTGGAGGAGGAGTACCGCTACGACTGGTACCGCAGCGGCCGCGACTGGAACTTCCGCAAGGTGCGGGTGGGTGAGCGCCCGCGCCGGCAGGGCGAAATTGTCGCCCGTGCCGACGGCCCCGCCGGCCTGGAGCTGAAACCCGACTGGGGCGACTACCGCCTGGAGGTCTACGACCCGGCAGGCGGCGCCGCCGCCGCCCTGCGTTTCCACGCCGGCTGGGCCGCCGCCCAGGCCGGCGACAGCCCGGACAAGGCGGAGGTGCGCCTCGACCGGGCGCGCTACCGCCCCGGCGAGACCGCCCGCGTCTTCATCCAGGCCCCGTTCGCCGGCGAGGCGGTGCTCACCGTGGCCGGCGAGCGGCTCTACGCCACCCGCAACGTCACCCTGCCCGCGGAGGGCACCGAGCTGGAGCTGCCGGTGGAGGCGGCCTGGGGCGCCGGGGTCTACGTCATGGCCCACGCCTTCCGTCCCGGCAGCGCAACCGCCGAACACGGCCCCGGCCGCGCCATCGGGCTGGCCTGGCTGGGCATCGACAGCGGTCAGACCCTGACCGTCCACCTCGACGCCCCCGAGCGCATCACCCCGCGCCAGCGGCTGGAACTGCCGATCCGGGTGGAAGGACTCCGCCCCGGCACCACCGCCGGCCTCACCCTCGCCGCGGTGGACGAGGGCATCCTGCGCCTGACCAATTTCGCCAGCCCCGACCCGGCCGCACACTACCTGGGCAAGCGCGGGCTGGCGATGGAGATCCGCGACCTCTACGGCAGCCTGCTCGACGGCCGCCACGGCGAGCGCGGCGAGCTGCGGGTGGGCGGCGACGCCGCCCTGGCGCGCCAGCTCGGCGGCCCCCGCGAGCACAGCCGGCGCACTGTCGCCCTCTATTCCGGGCCGGTGCGGCTCGACGCGAACGGCCGCGCCACCCTCCCGCTGGAGATCCCCGACTTCAACGGCCGCCTGCGCCTGATGGCGGTGGCCTGGGACGCCCACGGCGTCGGCCAGGCGCAGGGCGAGCTGACCGTGCGCGACCCGCTCACCAGCCAGCTCCACCTGCCGCGCTTCCTCGCCCCCGGCGACCACAGCCAGTTGGAGCTGAGCCTGGACAACCGCGACGCCCCGACCGGCCGCTACCACCTCAGCCTAAGCGTGGAGGGCCCGCTGGCCCTGGGAGAGGACGGCCGGCAGCGGTATGAAGCCGACGTCGAACTGGCGGCTGGCCAGCGCCTCGACCGCGCACTGCCGATCGACGCCAGCGGCCTCGGCATCGCCAGACTCGCCCTGCACATCGACGGCCCCGACGGCCTCGCCATCGACCGCCAGTGGCAACTGCCGCTGCGCGCCGCCCACGCCCCGCGCACCCGGCGCATCGTCGGCCGCCTTGAGCCGGGCGAGAGCGTCCGTTGGGACGCCGGTCTGCTCGCCGACTACCTGCCGGGCGCCACCCTGCGCCTCGACCTCGACGCCCGCGCCGGCCTCGACCGCGCCGGTCTGCTGGAGCAGCTCGACCGCTACCCCTACGGCTGCCTGGAGCAGACGGTGAGCACCGCCCTGCCGCTGCTCGGCCGCCCGGAGTACGAAGCGCGCATCGCCCCCGCCATCGCCCGCGTGCTGGACCGCCAGGACAGCGACGGCGGCTTCGGCCTGTGGAGCGCCGACGACCCCGCCGAGCTGTGGCTCAGCGCCTACGCCATGGAGTTCCTCACCCGCGCCCGCGCCGCCGGCCACGCGGTGCCCGAGGGGGGCTGGCAACGCGGCCTCGACTGGCTGCGCCAGCAGGCCCGCCAACCCCACGCCAACCGCCTGGACGGGCAGGTCTACGCCCTCGAGGCGCTCGCCCGGGCCGGCCAGGCCGACCCCGGCCAGCTGCGCTACCTCCACGACAACTTCGCCGACGAGCTGCGCAAGCGCCCGCTGGCCGCCGCCCTGCTCGGCGCCGCGCTGGCCCGCTACGGCGAGCGTCAACGGGCCGAGGAGGCGTTCCGGTGGGCGCGCCAGGGGTGGGACACGCGGGGTGAGCGTCACCACTACGGCAGCCCGTTGCGCGATCTGGCGGCGCTGCTCGCGTTGCAGGCGGAGGCGGGCGTCGACCCGGCCAGCGAGATCGAGACGGCGACCCGTGTCAGCAACCTGTGGGCGGATACCCGCCGCGGCAGCACCCAGGAGCTGGCCTGGCTGGCGCTGGCGGCGGAGGCCCTCGCCGGCGACCCGCAGGCCGTCGGCGCGACGGTCGACGGGAAACCCGCGCAAGGCCCCCTGGAGCTCTCCGCCGACGATCTGCAGGACGGCCTCACCGTGGAGAACGGTGGCGAGCAGGGCCTCTGGTACAGCCTCACCCTCGACGGCCAGCCGAAGGGCCCGCAGCCCGCCGCCGAGGCGGGCCTGCGCATCCAGCGCCACTTCCGCGACCTCGACGGCCAGCCGGTGAATCTTGAAGAGGTCCGCCAGAACCAGCTGCTGGTCGCCGTCATCGAGGGCCGGGTGCTGGCCGGCACCAACCACGACCTGCTGGTGGTGGACCGCCTGCCGGCGGGCCTCGAACTGGAGAACGCCGAAATCGGCGCCGGCGGCGACCAGCGCGCGCTGGGCTGGCTGCCGCAAGGCTCGCCGCTGCGCCACCGCGAGCTGCGCGACGACCGCTACGTCGCCGCCCTGGAGCCGGGAAACAGCCCCGAATTCCACCTCAGCTATCTGGTGCGTGCGGTGACCCCGGGGCGCTACGTCCTGCCCGGCCCGCTGGTGGAGGACATGTACCGGCCGGAGCGCCGCGGCCAGGGGGCGGACGGGTGGCTGACGGTGAAGGAGTAGGCACCTCGCCAACAGGATGGCAGGGACCTTCGAGAACGAACCTTCGATCACCGCACGGCGCGCGCGGCGCGCCCTATAGGGCGGCCCGCGGCCGCCGCGCCCAACGAAGGCACCTCGCTACCCGATCGCCGGAATCCTTATTCAAGAATGAAACGCCGATCACTGGCCCTGCTGACCCTGCTCCCGGCGCTGCTGATCACGGCGCTCGCCCTCGACCGCGCCTTCCCCCCCGACCTCTCCCGCCTGCACCACCCCGCCCAGCGGGTCACCGATCGCCACGGCGCGACCCTGCGCGTCTTCACCAGCGACGACGGCTACTGGCGCTTCCCCGCCGACCCGAGCCGCGTCGATCCGCGCTTCCTCGAGCTGCTGCTCAACTACGAGGACCGCCGCTTCCCCCACCACCCCGGCGTCGATCCCCTCGCCCTGCTGCGCGCCGTCGGCCAGTGGCTCGCCCACGGCGAGGTGGTCTCCGGCGCCTCCACCCTCACCATGCAGACGGCGCGGCTGCTGGAGCCGCGCCCGCGCACCCTCGCCAACAAACTGCGCGAGATGCTCCGCGCCCTGCAACTGGAATGGCGCTACGACAAGCCGCAGATCCTCGCCGCCTACCTCACCCTCGCCCCCTACGGCGGCAACCTGGAGGGGATCGAGGCGGCATCGCTGGCTTGGTTCGGCCACCCGCCGAACCGGCTCACCGCCGCCCGGGCGGCCCTCCTGGTGGTGCTGCCCCAGGCGCCGAGCCGCCTGCGCCCCGACCGTTTCCCCCACGCCGCCCGCCAGGCCCGCGACAAGGTGCTGCGCCGCGCCCGCGCCGCGGGGCTGCTCGACGACCGTGAGCTGCGCGAGGCACTGGCCGAGCCGCTGCCCGCCCACCGCCACCCGATGCCGTTCCTCGCCCCCCACCTGGCGCGCCGCCTGCGCGACGAGGGCATCGAACAGGCCAGCGTCGACGCCACCCTCCAGGCCCAGCTCGAAGGGCTGCTGCGCCGCCGCGGCGGCCAGCTCGCCGCCCGCGCCGGGGTCGCCGCCCTGGTGGTCGACAACCACAGCCGCGAGGTCCTCGCCTACGTCGGCGGCAGCGACTTCTTCGACGCCGAACGCGCCGGTCAGGTGGATCTGGTGCGCGCCGTGCGCTCCCCCGGCTCCACTCTCAAACCGTTCATCTACGGCCTCGCCTTCGAGGCCGGGCTGATCCACCCGGAGACCCTGGTGGACGACCGCCCGCAGGCCTTCGGCGACTACCGCCCGGGCAGCTTCGACGGCCGCTACCGCGGCGAGGTGAGCGTGCGTAGCGCCTTGCAGCAGTCGCTCAACATTCCCGCGGTGGAGGTGCTGGAGCGGCTCGGGCCGCAACGCCTGGTGAGCCGGCTGGCCGAGGCCGGCGTGCCGCTCGCCGACGGCGGCGAGCGCCCCGGCCTGGCGATCGCCCTCGGCGGCACCGGCACCCGCCTGGAGGAGTTGGTCGCGCTCTACGCCGACCTCGCCGACGGCGGCCGCGCCGCGCCGTTGCGCCTCACCCCCGGCACGACGCGGCCGCAGGGCCGCCTGCTCGGCGAAACGGCGACTTGGTACGTCAGCGACATCCTCCACGGCGCCGCCCGCCCGCCGGACCAGATCAACGCCGCCTATAGCGAGCGCCACCTCGGGCTCGCCTACAAGACCGGCACCTCCTACGGCTTCCGCGACGCCTGGGCGATCGGCTACAACCGCGACTACACCGTGGGCATCTGGAGCGGCCGTCCCGACGGCAGCCCGAATCCCGGCCACTACGGCTACAACACCGCCGCGCCGCTGCTGTTCGCCGCCTTCGACCTGCTGCCGGGGAGTGGCGACGGCCTCCCCGAACCGCCGCCGGAGGTGCTCTTCGCCGGCAACCGCGAGCTGCCGCCGCTGCTGCAACGGCTGGACGGCGCGCCGCCGCGCCTGTGGGTGGACGCCCCGGCGCCGCACATCGACTTCCCCCCCGACGGCGCCGAGCTGGCTTGGCGCCCGACCCTCGGCCTCCAGGCGAGCGGCGGCCGGCGCCCGCTGCGCTGGCTGGTCAACGGCCGCCCACTGGAGAGCTCGCCGCTGCGCCGCGAGGCGCTGTGGCAGCCCCGCGGGCGCGGCCTGAACCGCATCGTGGTGGTGGACGGCGACGGCCGCAGCTCGGCCAGTGAAGTTTGGCTGGACTGAACGTAGGTTGGCGCTACCGCGCCGACGCGAACGGAGGCACCCGCGGCCGCCGTTGCCGCCACACGTTCCGAACGGGACGTTCCGCTCGGGACGGCCCACGCCGCGGAAAGCCCGCTGCCTCCGTTCGCGTCGGCGCGGTAGCGCCGACCTACGGAACCCATTGAACGTCCACGGCAGGTCGCCCATCATTGGCCCATGATGTCCCCGAACGACCGTCGCCCCCTCGGCTGGAAACCGGCCGCCACCCTGGCCCTGCTGCTCGCCATCGCCATCGCGGTGAGCGGCGTGCTGGACCGGGCGGGGAGCGGCTATACCGAGGCGGGACTGAAGCGGGCGCTGGTCACCTTCGCGGTGGCCCGCGGGCTCAACGCGGTGATCTCGGTGGCCCAGGGGACCGAGGTGGCGATCCAGCCGGCGGGGGTAGGCGTCAACTTCGCCCCGGGGCAGGTGCTCGACCCGCTCAACGACCTGGTGGAGCGCTTCTCCTGGCTGATGCTCGCCAGCGCCACCTCGCTGGGGGTGCAGCGGGTGCTGCTGGAGCTGTTCGCGGTGCCGGCGGCGAACGCCCTGCTCGCCGCGCTGCTGCTCGCCGCCGCCCTCGCCCTGTGGCGCCCGCCGGCCCCGGTGGTACGCCGCGCCCTCTGGCGGCTGACCTTCACCCTGCTGATCCTGCGCTTCGCCGCACCGCTGGCCGCGCTGGCCAACCAGGGGCTCTACGACGCCTTCCTGCAACCGCGCTACGAGCAATCCAGCCAGGCGGTCGGGCGCATCGAAAAGGAGTTCGACTCCCTGCAACAGCGTGAACGCCGCACCCGCCCCGCCGCCGACCAGGGGCTGCTGGAGCAGGCCCAGGCGGCCTACCACGCGGCGAAGGAGACGCTCGACGTGGAGCGCCAGCTGGAGCGCTACCGGCAGGCCGCCGATGCGCTGAGCGAGCAGCTGGTGGAGCTGATCGTCACCTTCCTGCTGCAGACCCTGCTGCTGCCGCTGCTCTTCCTCTGGCTGGTGGTGCGCGCCCTCGGCGCGGTGTGGCGTCACCCGTTCCCCGCATAGGGCGCCCCGCGGGCGCCGTGCCGAACGAAGGCACCTCCCGCTCGGACAGGCTGTTTTTCAACACGAAGGGCACGAAGGAAGAGGCACGAAGAACACGAAGGTAAGAAAGTCATAGGACGTCTCGTGGGCGCCGCGACGTATCTGAACGGAAGGTATCTCCGTTCGGCACGGCGCCCGCGGGGCGCCCTATACGAGGGCAACAGCGTGCAATGACGCCACGTTGTTTCCGAATGCCACCACCCGTAACCTCATTCCTCTTCGTGCCCTTCGTGCCTCTTCCTTCGTGCCCTTCGTGTTAAATCTTCTTCTCCCGAAAAGGACCTCAATCCCCCAGCCGGCACAACGGCGCATCGGCATCATGCGCCCCGTCGCCAATCCCGAACAGCCGCCGCGCCCGCGGGCAGAGCCAGTGGCGCAGGTCGTCGGCGATCAGGTAGAAGCAGGGCAGCGCCACCAGGATCAACACCGTGGCAAACAGCAGCCCGACGCCGAGGCTGATCGCCATCGGCGCCAGGAAGGCGGTCTGCCCGGTGGCGAAGAAGATCAACGGCGAGACCCCGAGGAAGGTGGTGACGGTGGTGAGCAGGATGGGACGCACGCGCACCCGGCCCGCCTCGGCGATGGCGTCGATCCGCCCCCACCCCTCGCCGCGCAGCCTTTTCGCGAAATCCACCAGGATCAGCGAGTCGTTGACCACGATGCCGGCCAGCGCAAGGAAGCCGATCAGCGAGAGGAACTGCAACGACTCGCCGAACAGCGCGTGCCCGGCGATCACCCCGATGGCACCGAAGGGGATGGCGAACATCACCACCAGCGGGTCGAGCAGCGACTTGAACAGCGCGGCGAGGATGAAGAAGATCACCGCCAGCGCCAGCACCATCGCCCGCTGCATGTCGGCCACCGATTCGGCGGTCTTCTTCTTCTCGCCGAGAAACAGCAGCCGGTAGCCGGCGTGGCGCTCGCCGATGTCGGCGAACTGCTGCTGCACCAGCTCGGTCACCTCGCGTGCGGTGATCACCGCGTTGTCCACCTCGGCGGTGACCGTCGCCAGCCGGCGGCCGTCGCGGCGATGGACGGTGGAAAGCGCGCGGCCCACCTCGATGTCGGCCACCTCGCCGAGGAACACCGCGCCGCCGCCGGGGAGGGTGATGCGCAGCCGTTCCAACGCGCCGCCGTCGTGGCGCAGCCGGTCGGGGTAGATCACCCGCACCGGGATGCGCTTGCCGTGGTGGGTGACGTAGAGCGCCTTCAGGCCGAGGAAGCCGGTGCGCACCGCCTCGGAGAGCTGCTGCTGGGTCAGCCCCAGGTTGCGCCCCCGCTCGTTGAGGGCGTAGCGGTACTCCAGCTTGCCCGGTTCCAGGTCGAGGCGCACGTCGTAGACCCCCGGCAGGCGGGCCAGATAATCGCGCACCGCATCCGCCTCGCCGCTCAACACGTCCAGCTCCGGCCCCTGCACGCCGACCTCGATGTCCGCCCCGGCGGGACCGCCCTGGGGGCGCAGGATGGAGAGCCGCTCGATGCCGGGGATCGCCTGCAGGCGCTCGCGGATGGCGTTGATGATGGTGCGGGTGTCGCGCCCGCGACTCCCCTCGCGGGAGAAGTTGAGGCTCACCAGCGGGGTGACCCAGTTCTCGATGAACCCCTCCGGGCGGCGCTTCTCGAGGTCGACCATCAGCTGCACCCGGTTGGAGACCATCTCGATGCGGTTGAAGTCGATGAAGGTGACGCCGACGTTGGCCAGCAGGCTCTTCAGCTCCCCCTCGCGCAGCGCGTCGCGGATCGCGCCCTCCATCCGCGCCGCCAGCCGGGTGGAGTCCTCCAGCCGGTAGGTGTTGGGCGCCTCGACGTTGACGAAGAACTGGCCCACGTCCACTTTGCCGAAGAGGTAGAAGGGCACGCGGGTGGCGGCGTAGGTGAGCGACAGGATCAGGCCGCCCACCACCAGGGCGGCCACCAGATAGCGGTGGCACGCCGACCAGCGGATCAGCGCGGCATAGCGGCTCAGCATCGCCCCCCAGTCGACCCGCCGCTCCCGCCCCCCATCCTCACGGGTCACCACCGGCTTGACCCGCAGCATCTCGGCGGCGTGGGAGGGGAGCACGGTGAACCCCTCCCACAGCGAGCCGAGCAGCGCCGCGGTGACCACCACCGGGATCACCGCGATGAAGGTGCCCATGGTGCCGCCGATGGCGAACATCGGCAGGAAGGCGGCCACCGTGGTGGCGGTGGAGGCGACCACCGGCCAGAACACCTCGCGGGCGCCAACATCCGCCGCGACGTGCGGCTCCATCCCCTGCTCGACGTGGCGGTAGACGTTCTCGGTGACGATGATCGCATCATCCACCACCAGACCGAGGGCGATCAGGAAGGCGAACAGCGAGACCATGTTGACCGAGTAGCCGAGGTAGTTCAGCGCGATCACCGCCACCAGGAAGGAGACCGGGATGCCCATGGCGGTGATCAGCGCCACCCGCAGGTTGAGGAACAGGTAGAGCGAGGCGAGCACCAGCACCAGCCCGACCACCGCCGAGGACTTCACCGTATTGAGGCGGTTCTCGATGTAGACCGAGAGGTCGCTGAACAGCCCCACGCCGACCCCCGCCGGCAGTTCCTGGCGCAGCTTCGCGGTCAGCTCGCGCATCTCCCGGGCCACCACGATGGCCGAGGCCTCGACGGTCTTGTTGACGGTGAGGTTGACCGACGGCCGGCCGGCGAAGCGGCCGAGGGTCTTCGCCTCCTCCAGGCGCAGCTCGACCCGCGCCACCTCGCCCAGGGTGAGCCGGCCGCCGGCCGCATTGGCGCGCACCACCACCGCCTCCACCGCCCGGGCGTCGGGCGCCGCCCCCATGCCGCGCAGCAGGATGTCCCCCTCGCCCGACTGCAGCGAACCGCCGGGCAGGTCGCGCAGGTTGGCGCGCAGCGCCGCGGTGACCTCGGCCAGCGTCACCCCGCGGGCGGCCAGCCGCTCCGGGTCGACCACCACCCACAGCTCCCACTCGCGATCGCCGGCCACCCCGACGCTGGCCACCCCCGGCAGCTCCTGGATGCGGCTCTTCACCCGGTCGGCGGTCTCCAGCAGATAGCCGCGCCCCACCTCGCCGTAGAGCGCCATGCTGATCACCGGGAAGCGGGTCTTCAACCGGGTCAGCTCCGGCTCCTCCGCCTCGTCGGGGAGGGTGAGGATGCGGTTGACCGCGTTGCGCGCGTCGCGCAGGAAGTCGTCGACGTCGGCGCCCGACTTCAGGTTGATGTTGATGGTGGAGAGCCCCTCGGCGCTGGTCGAGAGGATCTCGTCGATGTCCGCCATCCCCTCCAGCTCCTCCTCGATGGGGGCGGTCACCTGGCGCTCCACCTCCTCGGGGGATGCACCCTCGAAGAGGGTGGTGATGCGCACCTTGTCCAGTTCCACCACCGGGAACATCTCCTGGGGCATGGCGTACCAGGAGAGCACGCCGGCGATGACGATCACCGCCAGCATCAGGTTGGTGACCAGCGGGTTGTCGATGGAGAAGCGGATCAGGTGCATGGGGTTGAGACTCTGGAAGGGAACGCGGAGGACGCAGAGACGCAGAGAACGCGGAGAAGAAAAGATAATACGTGTGAGTCACAACCAAGCGGCTGGTAGCCCTCCCAGACACAACTCTTCATCTCTGCGCTCTCTGCGTCTTTGCGTCCTCCGCGTTCATCGCCCATGTCCAAAAGGACTACCGCGCCGGGCGCCACAGCACGTCGGGGGTACCGGCCTCGCGGTTGAGGTGGCGGGCGAGGACGAAGAGCAGGTCGGAGAGGCGGTTGAGGTACTTTCCGGCGTCGTTGTCGGAGTGCCCCGCCCTCTTCAACGCCGCGACCCGCCGCTCGGCACGGCGGCAGACGGTGCGCGCCAAGTGGCAGGCGGCAGCGGCGCGGCAGCCGCCGGGGAGGATGAACTCCTCCAGCGGCCCCAGCGCCTCGTTGAGCCGGTCGAGGGTCTCCTCCAGCCACGCCACCCGCCTGGCCACGTCGATCAGCGGCTCGGGGCGGTAGACCCCGACGCCGACGTCGAACAGGTCGTGCTGGATCTCGGTGAGGATCGAACGACTCTCCTCCGACAGCTCCTCGGCCAGCACCAGGCCGACGCTACTGTTCAGCTCGTCCACCGAGCCGATCGCCTCGATCCGCGGATCGTCCTTCTCCACCCGCACCCCGCCGCCGATGCCGGTGCTCCCCCGGTCGCCGCTACGGGTGTAGATCTTCGTCAGCCGGTTGCTCATGGTCCGTCCTCGCTTCGTTGAGGCCGGAAGTGTACCGCCGGGGGGCGAGCGATTTCACCACGAAGGGTTGTCGGGTTGTTCCCGTGTGCGCCTCGGCCGCCGCCAAATGGGATACTATCCGGCTCATCGAGCTCCACGCGCCCGGGCAGGACGTAGCGCCATGATCGATTCGATCCAACTGCAAGACTTCAAAAACCACCGAGACACCCGCATCAAACTCGGGCGCTTGACGCTGCTCGTAGGTCCCAACGGCTCGGGAAAGACGAGCGTCCTGCAAGCGATTCATTTTGCCTGTCAAAGCGTAAATCAAGGGCAAGTATCGGAGAACACGGCACCGAAAAAATCCGCTCGCGCCGGGCAAAGTCATTCGACCGTCGCGATTGGAGGAACCTATTCCGGCAAACCGTGGATATTTGAGATTTCCACCGATCCGGCTCACAGCGGCTCAATCGCCTTTCATTGGGAAACCAAAAGGTATGCTGAGCGCCATCCCCTCGCCTCGTTCCTCATAGAAGACGGCGAACTCCCCCCATGGGACGAATGCGTCGAACAGACTCCCTCCACCATCCACTACCGCGCCGATGCACGGCGTCTGGCGCAGCCTTGCTATTCGGACGACGAGATCCCTTCGGTCGCGGTGGATGGCTATGGCCTCGCCTCCACCCTCGCCTACCTGATGACCTACGACCCCGACCGTTTTCGTCAGCTGGAGGAAGGGGTTCGCTCGGTGATTCCCTCGGTCAAGCGGCTGCGCGTGCGCCCCGCCCGCATCGAGATGTCCGAGCAGCGCACCGTCGCCATCGGCAACCGGAAGACCACCTTCGACGACGAACGCACCGTCACCGGCCATGAGTTGGTGGTGGACATGGACTCCGGTGACGAATTGCCGGCGCATGCGGTCAGCGAGGGGACCCTGATGACCATCGGCCTGCTCACCGTGATATCCGGCCCCACCAATCCGGAAATGGTACTGCTGGACGATATCGACCACGCGCTCCACCCCAGGGCCCAGCGGGAGTTGGTCGCCACCTTGCGACGCCTTCTGGAGCAGACTCCGGGACTCCAGATCGTCGCCACCAGCCACTCACCGTACCTCGTCGACGAACTGGCACCGGAAGAGGTGTGGGTGCTGGCCGCCGACAGTGAAGGGATCGCCGCGGCTCGCCGCTTGGCGGACCACCCGGAAGCGGAGCGCGCACTCCAGGTATTGAGCACCGGCGAGTTCCTCAGCGCCGAAGGAGAGGAGTGGGTATTGGATGCGGGAGAGCGGCATGCGTTGGCTGGTAATCGCTGAGGCGGAGGCCGATCAGCGGATCGCCACCGCACTCGCTGACCGGGTTCTTCTCGACCACTATCCTGAATGGCTCGATTCCTACACACTCGATGCCATGCGAAGCTGGTGTGGAATCGATCCCGAGACCACCTATACCCGCTGGTCTCGAATTCCGGAACTTGCCAAACGAGGCGGTAGACGTCTCCATGTCCACGGCAAAGGCGCTGGCGCCGATGCGGCGGCGGCGCGCAAGGTCTTCGCCATCGTCGGGCAACACGCGGTGGATCACGAAGTCGATGCCCTGTTATTGATACGGGACGCCGATAACCAACCCGAACGCGCCAGCCACATCCGCAACGCGCGGGACGGCATCGGTACCAGCCTGGGCTTTCCGATAGCGGTTGGCGTAGCCAATCCAAAACGCGAAGCGTGGGTGCTCAATGGTTTCGACCCCAAAGATCCCCAAGAAAAGCGGCGTCTGGAGGAGGTGATTACCGCCTCGGGACTCGATCCTCGAACCCATGCCCATCGGCTTCACGGGGACATCCGACGGGGATCGGCGGAGCGGGATACAAAACGCATCGTCGCTATCTTGACCGCTTCCAGTTGGGAGCACGAACGGCTCTGTTGGGAAGAAATCCCCCTTGAAACACTCCGTCAACGAGGCATCGAGACTGGACTTGTGGACTATTTCAACGAAGTAGCCGAGCACCTCTGCCCTCTCTTCAGCAAAGTGAATCGTGGCACCTGAACATTCATCCGACGCTCCCCGCCACCGAATTTCTGAACCAACCCAAGACCGTCCTAACGTGAAAGCAATGATCCTGGCGGCCGGCCGCGGCGAGCGGATGCGGCCGTTGACCGACCATACCCCGAAGCCGCTGCTCCCCGCCGGCGGCAAGCGGCTGATCGAGTACCACCTGGAGCGGCTCGCCGCCGCCGGCTTCCGCGAGGTGGTGATCAACCTGGCCCATCTCGGCGGGCAGATCCGCAACCACCTCGGCGACGGTGGCCGCTACGGTCTCGCCGTCGCCTATTCGCAGGAGCCCGAGGGGGCGCTGGAGACCGGCGGCGGGATCTTCAACGCACTGCCGCTGCTCGGTGATGCCCCCTTTCTGGTGGTCAACGGCGACGTCTGGTGCGACTATCCTTTCGGGGGGATGGACGAGCCGCGGGGGCTCGCCCACCTGGTGTTGATCGACAATCCGGAGCACAACCCGAAGGGGGACTTCGCATTGGAGAACGGGATGGTGAAGAGCGACGGCGAGTCCAAGCTCACCTTCTCCGGTATCGGCCTCTACCGCCCGGAGCTGTTCGCCGGCTGCCAACCCGGCCCCTTCCCCCTCGCGCCCCTGCTGCGCGCGGCGATGGCGCGGGGCGAGGTGAGCGGCGAGCACTACTCCGGCCAGTGGCTCGACATCGGCACTCCCCAGCGCCTGGAGGCCCTCAATCAGGCGCTGATGGAGAGGAAAATTTGAACGCAAAGGCGCAAAGACGCGAAGGGCGCAAAGAAAATTCCTATTCCCCCTTCGCAACCTTCGCGCCATCGCGCTGAATATCCGCATCGCGTCAGGCGTAGGGTGGGTTAGAACCGGTAGGGTGGATAAGCGATAGCGCATCCACCAAAACGGAGGCAGCGGCCCGTCGGCAGGGGTTGCCTCATCCGGTCGGCGTCTGGTGGATGCGCTATCGCTTATCCACCCTACGTCCTCAATGAAAAGGAGGAGTTGATCGCAAAGGGAGGAATTCCAAGGAAGATTCTTTGCGCCCTTTGCGCCTTGGCGCCTTTGCGTTGAATTCTGCAATCCGGGGAGTGACTCCATGGGCCAGGAGATCGACCGCAGCCGCTTCCATGAGGAGGACTTCCGGCAGTTCACCGAGCGGCTGCGCGAGGAGACCGCGCTGCTGGAGCGGTGGATCGCCGAGGGGGCCTTCGCCGACGGCGGGCCGGTGGGCGGCTTCGAGCTGGAGGCGTGGCTGGTAGACGGCGAGATGCGGCCGGCACCGATCATCGAACCCTTCCTGAAGCGACTCGACGACCCGCTGGTGGTACCCGAGCTGGCGCGCTTCAACGTCGAGCTCAACGTCCCGCCGCAGCCGCTCGCCGGCACCGCGCTGCGCCGCCTGGAGCAGGCGCTGCGCGCCACCTGGATGCGCTGCCGCGACTGCGCCAAAGCGCTGGATGCCTCGATCCTGATGACCGGCATCCTGCCGACCCTCACCCCGGACCACCTCACCCCCGCCAACATGTCGCCGCTGCGGCGCTACCGGGCGCTCAACGAACAGGTCTTCGCCCAGCGCCGCGGCCGTCCGCTGCGCCTCGACATCGCCGGGCGCCACGACCACCTGGCCACGGTGCATGAGAACGTCATGCTGGAATCGGCCACCACCTCCTTCCAGCTCCACCTCCAGGTGCCGCCGGCGAAGGCGGTGCGCGCCTACAACGCGGCGATCCTGCTCTCCGCACCGATGGTGGCGGTCTCGGCCAACGCCCCCTTCCTGTTCGGTCATGAGCTGTGGGAGGAGACCCGCATCCCGCTGTTCGAGCAGTCGGTGGAGCTGGGCGGTTTCGATGACGTGGCCCGCGGGCCGCTGCGCCGGGTCACCTTCGGCTCCGGCTACGCCCTGGAGTCGCTCGCCGAGTGTTTCCGCGAGAACCTGGAGCACTATCCCCTGCTGCTGCCGGTGGCCCTCGACGAACCCGCCGAACGGCTGCCCCACCTGCGCCTGCACAACGGCACCATCTGGCGCTGGAACCGGCCGCTGGTGGGGTTCGACGAGGGTGGCCCGCACCTGCGCATCGAGCACCGGGTGATCCCCGGCGGCCCCAGCTGCATGGATGAGATCGCCAACGCCGCGCTGTTCTTCGGTCTGGTCGCCGACGCGCTGGAGGCGGAGGTGCCGCCGGAGCTGAAACTCCCCTTCCCCAAGGCGCGGGAGAACTTCTACAGCGCCGCCCGTCTCGGTCTCGACGCCCACATCACCTGGCTGGAGGGGCAGCGGGTATCGGTGCGCGGACTGCTGGCGAAACAGCTGGTGCCGCTGGCCCGCCGCGGGCTGGACCGGCTGGGGCTCGACGAGATGGATATCGACCACTACCTGGGGATCATCGAACGGCGGCTGGAGAGCGGCCAGAACGGCGCCGCCTGGCAGCGCGCCTGGGTCGCCCGCCACGGCCCCGACATGGCGGCGCTGACCGCCGCCTACGCGGAACGGCAGGCGAGCGGCGCGCCGGTCCATCTGTGGGAGGTCTGAAAAGGACGCCCTGTAGGAGCGGCCCTTAGGCCGCGAGGCGCCCGTTCCGCCAACCTCCGCAAGCATCCACAAGCCTCAGCGCTCCGCCCCATCGCGGCCTAGGAGCCTGTCGGACTATGGGGGATTGAGTCGCGGGAGTGGGAGGGCGGCCCCAATTTTTCGAAAATTCGAGGAGATATAGTGAGCTATTTGACGAGGATTTTCGGAAAAGTGGGGCCGCCCTCCCGCTTTCGCGGCCGATTCATCCATAGTCCGACAGGCTCCTAGGGGCCGCTCCTACGAGATACGACTGCCGGAACCGCTCACACCGCCGCGGCGGCGAGCATCACCGAGTTGCGGCCGGTCAGCTTGGCCAGATTGAGCGCATCATCGGCACTCGCGATCAACGCCTCGGGCGTGGCGGCGTGCTGCGGATGGGCGGCGACGCCGATGGTCACCGTGGTCAGCGCCTCCTCGGCCTCCAGGTCGAGGGTCGAGTCCTCCACCCGCGCACGGATCGCCCGGGCCGCGGCCAGCGCCTGATCGCTGCCGACCCCGGGCAGCAGGGCGACGAAGGTGCTGCCACCGTGACGGGCCAGCAGGTCCCCTTCGCGCAGGCCGTCGCCGATCGTCCCGGCCAGCACCTTCATCATCCGATTGCCCGCCTCCAGCCCCCACTCGTCGTTCACCTGCGCCAGGTTGTCGGCGTCGATCAGCAGCACCGCGCAGGGGGCGCGGCGCTCCGCGGCGAGCCGCTGCTGGAAGGCGTGGAGGTTGGGCAGGCCGGTCAATTCGTCGTGGTCGGCCCGCTCGCGCAGCGTCTCCATGCCGCTGTGGATGTCGGCGGAGAAGAGCGTGGTGAGATGGGCCACCAGGACCACCGGTACGAAGCGGGCCATCAGCTGGCTGAACAGGGCGAGGGTGAACAGCGCCTCACCGTGGGCGGCGTAGGCCATGAAGAGGTAGAGCACGCTGACCAGCGCCACCTGGAGGAGCGTGGTACGCCGGCCGAGGGTCAGGGCGCTGGCGATGATCACCAGCAGATAGCCGTTGAGCAGCGGACTCTCCGCCTTGCCGGTGGCCCACAGGGCGACGCTGAGGAAGAGCAGCATCGCCCAGCTCTCCAGGGCGGTGCGCCAATGCCCCGCCAGGAGGCGGGGGGCGAGGTAGCGGAAGAGCAGGATGAAGGCGGCGTAGAGCACCATCGCCACCACCACCAGACCGGGCTCCTCCACCGCGGTCCCCGGCACCTGGGTGTAGAACAGCACCAGTACCAGCAGCAGCCACTCCAGCTCCGCGATGCTGCGGGAAAAGCCGCGCAGCTCACTTTCGGATACGCGGATCCGCCCCTCGTGAACGTCGCCCATCGCCCCTTCCCCCACGCCGTCTCAATCATTGTTTTCCGCCCAGCCCAAGCATAGCAGGGTCAAGCCTCCCGCCGCCGGGCCGCTACAGGGTACGGAAACGATAAGAGGACGCCGTCATGCCCAAGCGCTACAACGAAGAGAAAACGACACTCCCGGAACGGCTGAGCGAAGAGCGGGTGGAGCGGCTGCGCAAGCAGTGCGCGTTCCTCCCCGGCGCCCTGGCGATCGACGACAAGGAGCTGATCCGCCGGCTGGCGGCGGCCGGCGAGGGCGGCGACTACTGATCGGCGGTCCCGTCCCTGCGCCTCCATCCCAACGACGAAGCGGCGGTCCCCGGATCGCCGCTTCGTCGCTGGGGACATGGGCCGGGACAACAGCTAATCTTTGTGGCGAGGGCCCCCTACAACTCCAACGAGACCTCTACCCGATGCCACGTCTTCTTCCCCGGCTTGGAAGGTGGCTCGCCGCGGCGCTCCTTGCGCTGGGCGTCGTCGCCTGCACCCCGCACGATGCACCCACCGAACCGTTGCGACTCGGCCTGTCGCTGCAACCCTCCAGCGCGCTGGCGATGATCGCCGTCGAACGCGGCTTTTTCGCTCAGGAGGGGGTCGCCGTCGAGGTGGTCTCGTTCCCCAGCGGCAAACGTACCCTCCACGACGGGCTGCTGGGAGACGAGGTGGACGTGGCCGGCGTGGCCGACATTCCCTTCGTCATCGCCGCCCTCGACGGGCGACCGCTGGTGGCGGTCGGCACCCTCTCCAGCACCGATGACGTCAACCGCGTGGTGGCCCGCCGTGACCTCGGCATCGAACGGCCCGAGGATCTGCGCGGCAAGCGGATCGGCACCCAGCGGGGAAGCGCCGTCCACTTCTTCCTCGACCGTTTTCTGCAGCGCCACGGTCTCGATGCGCAGGCGGTGAAGCTGCGCTACCTGCGCATCGAGGACCTCACCCCGGCGCTGGCGGCCGGCGAGATCGACGCCTTCTCCCTGCGCGAGCCCTACGTCACCACCGCCCGCGAACTGCTCGGCGAGCGGGCGCAGGTGTTCGACGAGCCGGGCCTCTATCGTCAATCGGAGGTGCTGGTGACCACCGCCGCCTTCACCCGCGATCATCCCCGCCGGCTGCCGCGGCTGCTGCGCGCCCTGGTCCACGCCGAGCGCTTTGCCGCGCGCAACCCCGCGGCAGCGGCTGCCATCACCGCCGCCTATCTCGGCGTCGATCGCGAGCGGATCGAGGCGATCTGGCCCACCCTGGAACTGCGCGTCACCCTCGACCAGTCACTGCTCTCGCTGCTCGAGCGCGAGGCCCGCTGGGCGCTGGACAATGCGCTGACCGAGGCCCGTGGGATCCCCGATTTTCGCGCCCTGCTCCACCGGCAGTCGCTGGGGGCGGTGGACCCGGCGCGGGTGCGGCTGAATCGGCAGGCGGAGAAGCCGGTGAGGCGGTGATCGCCCCCCCCCGGGCCGATCCGGCGGAGTGCGAACGCCGCGTCGTCGTCGGAGTGGGGAGAGGGGAGAGGAGATTGCGACGCGAAGTCCCGCGTCCGGAAGGGTCAGACGTCACTCATCCGGCGTGGAAAAGGGAAGACGCGGCTGGTCGTCGGCGTCACGGGCGGGAAGATCGGCGTCGAGCAGCATCAGGGTCGCCTCCAGCGCCTCGCGCAGGGCACGTAGCGCCGCCTTGGAGTGCTTGCGGCGGGGGGCGGGCGTGGCCTCGGCGACCGCGGCGTCGCCGGTGATCTGGCGCATCGCCTCGGCCACCTTGCCCTCCAGATCCGGCACCCCCTTGCCGACGAGCCGCTCCGAGGCGCTCTCGAAGAGCTCCTTCAGCCCCTCATCGCCCGATTGGAGGGTCTTCAGCCGGATTCCGCGTTTCTTTGCTGCCATGGCGGGCGCCACTATACCAAAACCGATCACCGCCACCCCGCACCGGTTGATACGGGATGGTGTGGCGATTTTTCCGACATCCGTCGAGATTTCATCTAACGCTACGGGTTTACACTGAATCATCATGGTGCATAGAATCCGACGCGCGTCTCACGAATTGGTGCACGGCAGCGTGCCCTTACCCGATCATCTCGCTCCCCCCTCCCCACGGTGCAGTGTGCGACGTCCCGCTCCCGGAAAAAATGACGACACTCGAATAAGGCCCCCTCCTCACCATGAACCTCACGATCAAACAGAAGCTGACCGCCCTCGCCGCGGTCGCCACCCTCGCCATGCTCGGCATGACCGCACTGCTCTTTTATGCGGTGGAGAACACCGGCAGCCTCCACCAGGCGCGCCTGCTCAACAGTGACGTCTCCCGCGACCTGCTGATGCTGCGGCGCCACGAAAAGGATTTCCTCGCCCGCCGCGAACTCGCCTACCGCGATCGTTTCGACGAGCAGGTGCAGACGCTGCTCGGGGACCTCGACCGGTTGACCGGAATGCTCGGCCGCTCCGGGGTGCCCACCACCGGCATCGACGAGGTGCGCGACGCCACCACCCAGTACCGCCAGCGCTTTGCCGCCCTCGCCGCCACCGTCGAGGAGGTCGGCCTCGACGAAAAGAGCGGGCTGCTCGGCGCCCTGCGCGAGGCGGTGCACAACGCCGAGGGGATCCTCAAGGCGGTGGACGACAACCGCCTGATGCGCGACATGCTGATGCTGCGACGCAACGAGAAGGACTTCCTCGCCCGTCTCGACCTGAAATACCTGGAGAAGTTCGAGAAGAACTTCGCCATCTTCGGCAGCTCGCTGGAGGGCACCGTGCTGACCGAGTCGCAAAAGGAGCAGATCCGCCGCAACATGGCCCGCTACCGCGACGACTTCCGCACCATGGTGGCCGGCTTCGAGCGGGTCGGCCTGACCCCCGAGGAGGGCCTGATGGGCGAGCTGCGCAGCGCCGTCCATCAGGCCGAAACGCGGCTGGAGAGCCTCGACGAGCGGCTTCAGGAGGCCCTGAAGCAGCGCGAGGAACACCTCTTCACCGTGGTGGCAGTGGCGGCGCTGGCGGCCATCGTGGCGATCCTGCTGCTGGTGGCTGCGGTCGCCCGCACCATCCTCCAGCCGATCGAGCGGGCGGTCGGCTACATGCGCGACATCGCCGAGGGCGACGGGGACCTCACCGCCCAACTGGGGACCGACTCCGGCGACGAGATGGCCACCCTCGGCGGCGCCTTCAACACCTTCGTCGCCAAGATCCGCGAACTGGTGCGGCGGATCGCCGACGCCGCCGGCCAACTGGCGGCAGTGGCCGAGGAGAGCTCCACCGTCGCCGGCCAGTCGAGCCGCCACATCGTCCACCAGCGCGACGAGATCGCCCGGGTGGCCGCCGCGGTGGAGCAGATCTCCGCCACCCTCCAGACGATGACCGAGCACGCCGCCGGCGCCGCCGAGGAGGCCGGCCGCGCGCGCAGTCAGGCCGGCGAGGGGCGCCAAGTGGCGGAGCGGGCAGTGACCACGGTCAACGCGTTGGCCACCGAGGTGGGACGCGCCTCCGCGGTGACCCGCCACCTGGCCGAAGAGAGCGGCAACATCGGCGCGGTACTCGACGTGATCGGCGGCATCGCCGAACAGACCAACCTGCTGGCGCTCAACGCCGCCATCGAGGCGGCGCGCGCCGGCGACCAGGGACGCGGCTTCGCGGTGGTCGCCGACGAGGTGCGCACGCTCGCCTCGCGCACCCAGGAGTCCACCGAGGAGATCCAGGCGATGATCGAGCGGGTGCGCCACGGGGTGGAAGAGGCGGTGGAGGTGATGGAGGCGAGCCGCCAGCGGGTGGAGGGCGGGGTCGGCGAGATCCGCGAGGCGGGCACCTCGCTGGAGGGGATCGCCGCAGCGGTGGAGCGGATCACGGAGATGACCCGCCAGATCGCGGATGCCACCGACCAGCAGCGCCAGGCGGTGGGCGAGATCGGCCGCAATCTGAGCCACATTCGCGACGCCGGCGAGGAGACCGCCCAGGGCGCCAACCAGACCGCCCGGGCCGGCGATCAGCTGGCCCACCTCGCCACCGGACTGAACGGGCTGGTCACCCAGTTCAAGGTCTAAATCAACGGGCTATCGCCCGTTGATCATTGGGGTCGTGGGTTGTGGCGGTGACCACAACCCACGGAACAACCATCAGCGCATGAGGCCCCGTAGGTCGCGGCTACCGCCGCGACGCAAACGAGGGCACCTATGACAAATCTCGCACCGATTCATCCGAGGGCACGGGGTACTCGGTTACGCCCCCCGCCTCCAAACCCCGCTGCCTCCGTTCACGTCGCGGCGGTAGCCGCGACCTACGGATTGAACGACGGCGTAGGGTGTGCCGAGGCACGAGGCGCACCCGCTTCGACGAAGTGCCCCCCGCCAACTCACCCCGCCCCCTCCGTGACCGCCGCCCCCAACCGCCGCAGCCCCGCCAACGCCGCCAGGAAAGCCTCGTCGCGCCGGTTCTGCGGATAGACCACGTGCACCGGAATACGGAACGACGGCGACTCCGCACACCGGTGGAGCCGCCCGCTCTCGATCAACGGCGCCGCCAGGCGCACCGGCAGATAGGCGCTGCCCGGCCGGCGCAAGAGCTGCTGCACCGCCAACCAGCCGATGTTGGCGCTCAACGCCGGCGGCGGGTGGTCCGGAAACCAGGTACCGAACTGGCTGAAGAACTCCGGCCCCCAGTTGACGTGGATATAGTCGGGATCGGGCCAGCGCCGCCCCGTCTCGGTCGCCACCCGCACCAGTTGCTCCTCGAACAACCGCTCCACCCCGAACCCCGGACGCGACTCGGGGGTGTAGAGGACGCCGATATCGACCGTGTTGTGGACCAGCCCCTGCATGATGTCCGCCTCGAAGCCGATCTCCAGGCGCAACGAGATCTCCGGCCGCTCCCGCCGCATCCAGTCGACCCACGACGGCAGGAACCCCTCCCACAGGGCGATCCGCCCGCTCAGCGTGAGCCCGCCACTGAACCCCTCCGGCAGCCCCACGTCCTGCACCGCCAGCTCCACCGTGCGCACCAGCGACTGGGCGTAGCGCAGGAAGCGCCGGCCGGCCGCGGTGGGCTGCGCCCCCTGCTTGTTGCGCACGAAGAGCCGCGCCCCCAGCCGCCGCTCCAGGACATTGATCCGCGCGCTCACCGTCGACTGGGTGAGGTGCAACTGCTCCGCCGCGCCGCTGAAGTGGCCGGCGGCCACCACCGCGAGGAAGGTCCGCGCCAACTCCGTATCCATCTCTACCCCCCTCATTCATCGAAAACGTCGATATCAAACAACGATTATTTTCGATTTTCAGATGGATGAACAGCAATTACCGTAGGACGCCCTACCCGACTCCCGCCAGCGTCCCGATGGAGGATTCATGGAACAGACCCTACCCGGCACCGACCGCCCCGCGCCGTGGCACCACCGGCTCGACGAACACCGCGAGAAGTGGCTGGCGGCACTCGGCGGAGTGACCGGCATCGCAGTCACCGCGGCGATCGGCGCGCAGGCGGAGAGCCTGCCCATCGTCGCCTCCATGGGCGCCTCGGCGGTGCTGCTGTTCGCCGCCCCGCACACCCGCTTCGCCACCCCGTGGTCGCTGCTCGGCGGCCACCTGGTCTCGGCGCTGATCGGCGTCGCCTGCAGCCACGCCGGCCTGCCGCCGACCGCGGGGGGCGCCCTGGCGGTGGGGCTGGCGATCCTCGCCATGCACTACCTGCACTGCCTCCACCCGCCGGGCGGCGCCACCGCGCTGTTCGCGGTGCTCGGCGCACCGGCCGGGGCGGCCATGGGGTGGAGCTACGTGCTCTACCCGATCGCCCTCAACGCCCTCGCCCTGTTCGCCTGCGCGGTGATCTTCAACCGCCTGCTCCGCCCGCCGCCCGAGCCGGTTGCCGCCGCGCCGGCGGAGAAGTGCGTGATCAACCACAGCGACCTGGTCTACGCGATCTCACGGATCCCCGACTTTCTCGACGTCGAGGAGGAGGAGCTGGTGAGGATCTACCGCCTCGCGATGCGCCACCACGAACAACCGGAGGGGAATGGAGAGGGAGCGACATGAACCACCGAAAGCGCAGCGCCCCACCCCGTAGGAGCGGCCCCCAGGCCGCGATGGAACGAAGGCAGCGGAGCCGACGCCACCACACCCCCCACCGACGGCACCCGACCATCCGGCACGACTCGCCCCCCACCAACCGCGCCCCCATTCCCCACCGTCGCCGATGCTTCGGCGACGCGAACGGAGGCACCCTTGCCCGATTCGCCGCCGAACCGATCCGAACGGGAGGTCGCCATCGGCAAGGCCATCGCGGCCCCGACTCTTCCGCCTTCGTTCTGATCGCCCCTCGACCCCTCCTGTAGGAGCGGCTCCCAGGACGCGATGGCCGAGCGGGACATAGGCGTTTGGCGCGAGCAGGATGCCGAGGGCGGCCCCCCGTTCCGCCTACCTCCGCGAGCCTCGTCACGGCGCGGCACTCCGCCCGATCGCGGCCTAAGGGGCCGCTCCTACATCAACCGCCCTCGGCGCTCCACGCCGCGCAACAAGGAGGGGAAGGTAGGCGCCCCGTCGCCGCTACTGCGGCGACGCAAACGGAAGCAGCGGGATTGAAGCCACGATGACCTTGCCGACCGCCACCTCCCGTTCGGCACGCTTCGGCGCCAACCCGACCAACGGTGCCCCCGTTTACGTCGCCGCAGTAGCGACGACCTACTCCCCCTCCGTCTCCGCCAGGAACCGATCGCACGCCGCCATCAACTCCGCCTCCGCGTGGGCCAGGGTGCAGGGCAGCGTCTCCGCCCCCGCCGGCCAATCGGCGAGGATCGCCGCCACCGCCCGCTCCGGCGCCCACGGCTGCTGATGGAGGATCGTCAACTGCTCGCGCAGGTCCGCCTCCTCCTCCGCCGAAAGCCCCTCCGGGAAGGTGTCGGCGAGCACCCGATCGTCATCCCGCAACCAGACCAGCAACGCCTCCCAACCGGCGCGGGGCTGCTCCGGCAGCGGACGCCCCGCCGCGTCGAACAGCCCCAGCGCCCGCGGCAACGGCTCGCCCGGCCGCATCCCCCGGCGGATCATCAGCTCCGCATCGGAGGCCTGCTCGTCGAACCAATCGAAGGCCGCGAAGCGGTAGCCGAAGCGTTCAAGGGTGGAGGTGAACGGGGGAAACGACTCCAGGCTTTCCAGGCGTCCCAGGCGTCCCAGGCGTTCCGCAATGACGGACAATCGCTGACGCAATTCAGCGGCGATGGACTCCTGTCGCGACAGCGACCGCGACAGCGACCGCGACAGCGACAGCGACAGCGACCGCGACCGCGACCGCGACCGCGACCGCGACCGCGACAGCGACCGCGACAGCGACAGCGACAGCGACCGCGACAGCGACCGCGACCGCGACAGCGACCGCGACAGCGACAGCGACCGCGACAGCGACAGCAACCGCGACAGCGGCCGCGACAGCGACCGCGACCACGACCGCGACAGCGACAGCGACAGCGACCGCGACAGCGACCGCGAAAATCCGCCGAAACGCTCGCCTTCGGCGAGCGTTTCGGCGGCGATCATCGCCTGATAGAGGCGCAGGGCCAAGCGGGCCTGTACCGGCGGCACCTCCGTCGGGTAGAGGGCGAGCAAGACCACCGGCTGGGAAAAGAGCTCAGAAAAATACTCGTTGTCCAGCGCCTCACCCTGCAACAACCAGCCATCCAACGGCACCGCCGCCAACGCCGCTTGCCATAGGGGGCCGGCGGCGGGAAGCATGCCATCCAACTCGAAGCCGGCCCCGGTCACCTCCGGCAACGAGTGCCCCTCACCCAATTCCGCCCCTGAATCCTTCGGCCACGGAATCCGCGACCAACCGCCCCCCCCCACCTCCCGAGCCAGCAGCGTCTCCAGTTCCCCATCCGCGATGGGATTCAACGGATCGTCCCGCACTCCCCAATGTCCGTCATTGATCAAACGGAGCAAGGCGTTGAGCCGCGCCTCGTCGCCGCTATAAAAGACCTCCCAGGTCTCGTCATCCTCGGGATTCATCCAGCGCGTCTTCGCCCCCTTACCCTCGAACAGCCACTCCATCCCCGCCCGGCTCGCCGCCTGATCCAGCACCGCCCAGCGCGCCTCGGCATCGGCCGCGGCCAACAACTGCTTGACCAGATCAAGGCCCTCCCCCCCCAGCTCCGCACGCCGCGCCAACTCCCGGCCCAACGAATCGCGAGGGTGGAGCAGGGCACAGGCCACCAACCGCGGCAGCCACGCCACCCGCTCCTCCCCGGTGAAGGGCAACTCCCCGCCGATCACTCCCTTGACCAACAGCCGCGCCTGCCAGCGGTCGGCGCCGTCCAGCACCTCCAGCAGCTCGAAGTGGCCGCTGCGGTTGGTCCGCTCGGCGTGGGCGGCGAGGAGGAGCAGTGCCACCTCGTCCCAACCGGGACGGCCCAGCCGCTCCAACACCTTTTCCCAGTAGCGAAAGAGGTCACGGGTCCGTTCGGTGGCCCGGCCCTGGAGATAATCGGCGCAGAGGTACTCCTGGAAACTGAGGTGGGCGAACTGGATCTGCCCTTCGGCGGGCTCCACCAACAGCCCCGCGGGATAGAGGTAGTGGTCGAGCAGCGCCTCGGCATCCGCCTCGCCGATCTCGGTGAGCCGCCCCAGTTCACCACCCTTCATCCCCGCACGCAGCACGGCCAGCAGTTGCTCCCGCGCCCACACCACCTGGCGCCTCTCGCGGTCATTGCCACCCTCCTCCTCTCCCGACCGCTCCTGGCTCAGCCACGCCAGATAGCCCAGCACCTTGCGGCTCTCCTGCAACGACCACACCCGCAGCTCGGTGCCATCCTTCGGATGGCCGATGCGCCGACGTCGCGCCTGGCGATTGAGGTAGGCGTCGACGATCGCCTCGTAGAGCGCCGCCCGCCCCTCGGGCATCTTGTTGCGGGTGCAGTTCACCCACGCCATCAGGGTGAGGAAGATCGGCCGGCGGGCGAGGGTCAGCAGATAGGGGCGTTCGGGATCGCGCAGCGCGTTCTGGAAGGTCTCGACGCCGATCCGCTTCTCGCGCTTCCACTCGCCGCGCAGGTCGTACCACTTGCGGATGAAGTCGTCGATCAGTGGCCAGTGGAAAGGCTGGAGATAGCGGACAGAGGGGAACACCTGGATCTCGTACTTCTTCTGCCCCTCCCAAATCTGCATCCGGTCGAGGTCCAGATCCTCGAAACCGCTGGGGCGTCCGGTCACCACGACCCGATATCCCGCCTCGTATGCCTGGTTCGCCAATTCAAGGACGTGCCGACGGACTTCGGGGCCGCCGACCTCGTCCACTCCGTCAAAGATCAGCAGTAGCGGGATCTCGTCTCCACCGTCAACCGAAGAACGGTAGGAGCACTTCAATCGCTCCACGTCCAACCGCACCGGCCGCAACCCGCGGGCGGTATGCCCCGCATCCCGCACCGTCGCCGCCTCCTCGCCGGCCCACTCCCACCAGCGCTCCAACAGCACCTCAACGGTCTTCACCTCATGCAGGTTAACGAGCCGGCGCAGGATCAACGGGATCGGCTGGAGTCCGGGGCTCTCCTCCCGGGTGAGCCGCCGTAACTCGCTCTCCTGAACGCCGCACAGTTCCATCACCATGGCGTGGGTCAGCGTGGTCTTCCCCGAACCGGGGCGCCCGGAGAGGATGACGAAGGGCTCGCGGGCGATCAGCTCCCACACCGGCTCGCCGGGGGCCGGCTCCTTCTCCGCCTCGGCGGGCCCGGCCATGTCCTCGTCGGCGGTGTCCTCCTCCCCCGCCCGCAGCGGCACGAAGATCTGCCGCAACTGGAGCGGCTCGGCATCTTCCACCAGATCGGCCAGGTCGAGGCGCTGGAAGCGCTGGTAGAGCCAGCGGGAGAACTCGCCGCGGGCGCTGGCCCGCAGGCTCGCCTCCAGATTGGGATCGGTCTCGTCCACACTCATCGCTCACCTGCCTCTTGATGGTTCGCCGCCGGGATACGCAGGAACTCATTGTCCAGCCATGCGGCCACCTCGCTCCAGTTCTGTTGGGTGACCAGACTCCGGTACTGCTGGATGAAACGCTCGTCCGAGCGCTTGCGGTCCACCCGCTGGATGAAGGCCTCCACCGCCTTGTCCAGGGAGAGGTGGTGGTGGTGGGTGCCGAAGTTGTCCTGCTCGGCCACCGGCCGGTAGTTGAGCACGTGCATGAAGTCGTGGAGCACGAACTGGCGGAACATGCGCTGGGCGTCGCCGTCGCTGCCCGGCGGGACGAAGGTGGCGGTCTCGCTCGGCGGGCGGTCCTCCAGGGTGGCCAGCAGCAGCCCGACCAGCGCCGGCTGGCGCTCGATCAGGCGCCAGATGGGGCGGTGGTAGAGCCGCAGGTAGTGGAAGAGGATGAAGCGCCGCGCCCGCTGCGGCTCCGGCGAGCGCTTGGCGGCCCCCCACATGGCGCAGAGGCTGTTGAGGAAGTTCTTGATCTTGCGCGGGTTGGTCTCCAGCAGTTCGAACACCTCGGCGGCGCGCGCCTCGGCCTCTCCGAAGCCGTGGGAGCGCAGCACCCGGGCGATGTAGTCCACCGAGCGGGTTTTCGGCGGGACGGGCACCGGCACGATCGCCTGGAACAGCTTCTCCAGGTACTCGCGGTTGCCGTCCTCCCCGCGCTCCGGCCACTTCAGGCGGAGCGCGTCGAGCACCGCCCCGTCGTCCATGCCGAAGACGAAGACGCAGCGGCGGGTGTTGAGGTAGAGCTTGATGCTTTCGAGCAGGGCGACCACCGTCTCCCCCTCGCAGCGGTCGAGGTCGTCGATGAAGATCACCATCCGCGCACCATCGGGTAGCGCGCGCCGGCCCTCGGCGTCCTCCTTCACCAATCCCTGCAACAGCGCCTCCACCGCGTCTTCGAAGAGCAGATGAAAACGTTGGCCGTCGGTGAGGTCCGTCGGGTCGGCGGCGGCCTCGCGATAGCCGTTGATGACCGATTGGAACGTGCCCTGAACCAGCTTCGCGGGTCGCCCGACCTTGAGGGAGATCACCCCGTCGGCGACCCGTTCCAGCAGGTGGACCGCGCCCATCGCCAAGCCGCGCGTGACCCGCGGCGCGCCCTCCTTGAGGCGCACCCAGTCGTTGAACTGCCCCTTGATCTCCTGCACCAGCGGGATCAGCGGATTCTCCGCCTGCTGGTGCTGCCACGGGGAGTACCAGACGAAGAAGCTGTGGTCGGCGGCCTCGGTCAGCCACCGCTGATCGCTCCACAGGGCGGGCCGCCTGTCGCTGCGGTCGTAGCGCCATTGGCACCACTCCGCCGCGCCGGCCTCGCTGCGGTTCTCCCCCAGCGGCACCGCCTGCTTGATCGGTTCGCCGCCGAGGGTGGCGAAGGCGCGGCGCAGGATGCTGGTCTTGCCGGCGCCCCACTTGCCGGTAACGCCGATGACGAAGGGCGGCGGCGCCTCCAGGGCGATGCGCGCGACGTGGTCGCCCACCCCGGCGATGCCGAGCTCGTCCTCCAGGGTCCAGTGGTCGTTGAGGTAGCGGGGCTCTTCCCGGGTCATGGCGCGTCCCTTCGGTCCGTGGTCGTTGCGGCCGATAGTGCCAGTGGCGGCGGGGAAACAGAAGGGCGGAGCGGGAGGGTGGAGGTGCGATCGGTGAGGCGTCCGGGGCTGTTTGGCGCAGGTGCGGCGCCGTCTTGGACCGGCATCGGGCGTCATCGTGGAGCGCGGAGGTCGCTATTCACTGTAGGAGCGGCCCCTTAGGCCGCGATAACGACGAAGTGGGGCATTTGGACTTGGCACGCGGTAGGAACGGACATGACGCCATCGCGGCCCAGACAAAAGAAAAGGCCGGGATCGCTCCCGGCCTCTCTCGTCATCGGCTACGCCGTTACTTGGATTCGGCCGGGGCCGCCGCCGGCTGCTGCGGGGCGGCATAGGGGTAACCGTAGACCGGCGCGCCATAGTAGGGGACGCCGCCATAGGGGACACCGCCGTAGTACGGATAACCACCGTAGTACGGGTAGCCGCCCCAACCGCCGTAATACGGATAACCGCCATAGTAGGGATAGCCGCCCCATGGGCCACCACCCCACGGGCCCCAGCCGTCGCCGAAGAACCAGGCGTTGGCCGACTGGAACGGGGCCGCCGCGAACAGGGCGAGGATCAACGCCGCCGCGAATTTCTTCAGGTTGGTCATTTCTGCATCCTCCAAGAGCGGTTTGACTGGAGGGTCTCGGATGGGATCGACGCTGCGGTGGCGAACCGCGGGCGGTCCCCAGTGCCCGGTCCGGCGAGGCTTCGCCAACGGACGGCGGGCGGGCGAGGAGTGTGGATGGTCGGTGCCATCCGAGGCCCCATTGCCATCGTCGGTGCCGTGGCGTTCTGCCACGCCTTCGGCACCACGCAAGAAAAACTATATTAGAGTTTCCCGAATTATCCAGGGGCGATTTTCCCGCGCCGGCCAATCCCCGATAGAATAACCGCGCCGATCCCCCGAACGCAGGAGAGTGAACCGTTGTCCCCGATCGATACCGCCCGCGGCCCCTTCCACCGCACCCGCATGCGCCGCATGCGCCGCGATGACTTCTCGCGGCGCCTGATGCGCGAGAACGTCCTCACCGCCGACGACCTGATCCAGCCGATGTTCGTGCTGGAGGGGAGCGACCAACGGGAGGCGGTGCCGTCGATGCCGGGGGTGGAGCGGGTCTCCATCGACGAGCTGCTGAAGGAGGCCGGCGAGCTGGTCGACCTTGGCGTGCCGGCGATCGCGCTGTTCCCGGTCACCCCGCAGGAGGCGAAGAGCCTCGATGCCCGTGAGGCCTACAACCCCGAGGGTTTGGCCCAGCGGGCGGTACGGGCGTTGAAGGAGCGCTTCCCCGAACTGGGGGTGATCACCGATGTGGCCCTCGATCCGTTTACCGTCCACGGCCAGGACGGACTGATCGACGAGACCGGCTACGTGATGAACGAGGAGACCGTGGAGGTGCTGGTCAAGCAGGCGCTCTCCCACGCCGAGGCGGGCGCCGACGTGGTCGCCCCCTCGGACATGATGGACGGGCGCATCGGCGCGGTGCGCGATGCGCTGGAGGCGGCCGGCCAGATCCACACCCGCATCCTCGCCTACTCGGCCAAGTACGCCTCCGCCTTCTACGGCCCGTTCCGCGACGCGGTGGGCTCGGCGGCCAACCTCAAGGGGGGCGACAAGAGCACCTACCAGCAGGACCCGGCCAACTCGGACGAGGCGCTGCACGAGGTGGCCCTCGATCTGGAGGAGGGGGCGGACATGGTGATGATCAAGCCGGGCATGCCCTATCTCGACATCGTCCGCCGGGTGAAGGATCAGTTCGGCGCCCCCACCTTCGTCTATCAGGTGAGCGGCGAGTACGCGATGCTGATGGCGGCGGCGCAGAACGGCTGGCTCGACGAGAAGAAGGTGGTGCTGGAGTCGCTGCTCTCGATCAAGCGCGCCGGCGCCGACGGGGTGCTCACCTACTTCGCCAAACGCACCGCCCGGTGGCTGAAAGAATCCTGACGTACGCCGTGCAGAAAAGAGTTCAACGCAGCGGCTTCCGCGTCCTGCTCTCGCCGCAGACCTCCATCCCTGGAGACAAAGGCGCAAAGACGCGAAGCGCGCAAAGGGTAGAAGGGGCTACATTTATGGGAACCTCTTTGCGCCCTTTGCGCCTTTGTGCCTTTGCGTTGGAAGCTCCACTCCTCCGCCCTCCGAGAAATCGTTCATGACCAACCACCCCCGCATCCCCGTCGTCCTCGCCCTCTCCGGCCACGACCCCACCGGCGGCGCCGGCATCCAGGCCGACATCGAGGCGATGGCGAGCATGGGCTGCCACTGCGCGCCGGTGATCACCTCCATCGCGGTGCAGGACACCCGCGACGTGAAGGAGCTGATCCCGCTGGACCCCACGGTAGTGGTGGCCCAGGCCCGCGCGGTGCTGGAGGACATGGAGGTGCAGGCGGTGAAGATCGGCCTGCTCGGCAGCGTCCAGGCGGTGGAGGCAGTCCACACCCTGCTCACCGACTACCCGAAGCTGCCGGTGGTGCTCGATCCGATCCTCAAGGCGGGCGGCGGCACGCCGCTGGCCGACGAGGAGGTAACCGAGGCGATCCGCCAGTTGCTGCTCCCGCAGACCACGCTGCTCACCCCCAACAGCGAGGAGGCGCGCAAGCTGGCGCCGGGGGCCGACAACCTGGATGCCTGCGCCCAGGAGCTGATGGACCGCGGCGCCGAGTTCGTGCTGATCACCGGCGCCCACGAGCGCGACCCGCAGGTGATCAACCGCCTCTACGGCAACCGCCGCTTCATGGAGGCGTTCCACTGGGAGCGGCTGACCGACAGCTACCACGGCTCCGGCTGCACCCTGGCCGCCTCCCTGGCCGGCCTGCTGGCCCAGGGGCTGGAGCCGTTCAGCGCGGTCCACGAGGCCCAGGAGTACACCTGGGAGAGCCTGCGCAACGGCTACCGCCTGGGGATGGGTCAGCTGATCCCCAACCGCCTCTTCTGGGCCCACGACGAGGAGGATGAGGGCGAGCAACCGGAGACCCTCCATTGAAACCGCTGCGCGGACTCTATGCGATCACCGACGGGCGCACCGGCCCGGCGCTGATCGAGGCGGTGGCCCGGGCGCTGCACGGCGGCGCGGCGCTGATCCAGTACCGCGACAAGAGCGACGACGCGGAGCGCCGCCGCTGGGAGGCGAGCGACCTGCTCAACCTCTGCCGCTCCTTCAAGGTGCCGCTGATCATCAACGACGACGTGGACCTGGCCTGCGAGATCGGCGCCGACGGCGTCCACCTGGGGCGCGACGACCTCACCCCCTCGGCGGCCCGCTCGATCCTCGGCGAGCAGGCGATCATCGGGGTGAGCTGCTACAACGACCTGGAGCGGGCGAGCCACTTCCACGAATCCCCGGTCGACTACCTCGCCTTCGGCAGCTTCTTCCCCTCCCCCACCAAACCCAACGCCGCACGCGCCGACCTGGACCTGCTGGAGGAGGCCCACCAGCGGTTCGACAAGCCGATCGCCTGCATCGGCGGGATCACCCTGGAGAACGCCCCGGCGCTGGTGCAGACCGGCGCCGACCTGGTGGCGGTGATCACCAGCCTGTTCGGCAGTGACGACATTGCCGCCACCGCGCGCGCCTTCCGCGCGCTGTTCGAGCGGGCGTAGAGTCCGCCGCGGCATCGTGCCTGGAAGAGCGACCGACCGGACCGGTTCTCGCCACCCTTCCTGCGAAGCGCCTTCGTTCAACATGGCGCGCACGGCGCGCCCTATAGGGCGGCCTGCGACCGCCGTGCCCAACGGAGCCGCCGATCGAACAGGCCCTCCTCCGCCCTACCCGGAACAGCGCATTCCTATTGGCCGATCACCCGCCCGCCGCGAGAGCGCAGCAGACGGATCATCTCGGTCTGTTTGTGGGTGGTGGCGAGGCGTAGCGGCGAGGAGCCTCGCGTGGTCACGGCGTTGACCTCGGCGCCGTGGGCAAGCAGCACCCGCGCCACCGCCACCTGCCCCTTGAAGGCGGCCCAGTGGAGGGGGGTGGCCCCCTCGCGGTTGCGGCCGTTGACGTCGGCCCCCTCCTTGAGCAGTGCCTCCACCCGTTCGGCGTCACCGCGCATGGCGGCATCGTGCAGCGGCGGTTCATCGAAATAGCCCTGGCCGCAGGCGGCGAGCAGCAGGGAGAGCAACAGCAACAGGGGACGGATTATCGTATTCATGACGTTCTCATTCGGTTTTCCGGTGCCACACAGTGTAGCGCGCACCCACCGCGCACCGCCGATTGAGGTAGAATCCCGTCTCCGCCCGCGCCACCCCAGCGCGCCCCACGCCCGCCGAGCCGACCCTTGAACAGCCCGCTCCCCAACCACCGCAGCGAACCCCACTGGCACCCTGCCGGGCACTTCCGCCAGGGGGAGCTGCCACCTGCGGTGGCCCACTGGCTGGTGGACCGCGGGTCGCTTACCGCACGGCTGAAACGCGGCTGCGCCGGGCGCTTCGGCGTGCGGGTATTGCGCCAGGGGCGGGGGCGTCCCCAATTGGAGGAGGCCCACGCCCTGGCGGTGAAACCGGGGGCCTCGGCGCTGGTGCGGGAGGTGCTGCTCACGTGCGACGGTGCGCCGCAGGTGTTCGCCCGCACGGTGATTCCCGACGCCACCCTCGGCGGCAAGCGCCGGCGGCTCGCCCATTTGGGGGAGCGCCCCCTGGGGGAGTTCCTGTTTCGCCAGCGCGGCATGGAGCGCGACGAACTGGAGCTGACCCGGCTGACCGCCCGCCACGCCCTCTTCGGACTGGCCACCGCCGAGCTGCGCGATCCGCCGCCGGAGATCTGGGGCCGCCGCTCGCTGTTCCGCCTCGACCACCACCCCCTGCTGGTGGCGGAGTTCTTCCTTCCCGCCATCGCGGATTAGGGCTATTCATCGCCGTGCACAACACCAGCGACGCAGTCCTTCTCGCCTCTTACTTCGTGTGAAACCAAGCCCCTTGATCGAGACCCCAATCGCAGCTGGATATAATGGGCGCCCCAGCCCACCACTCCGATAAGGCCCCATGGTTTCCATCACCGACCGTCTCCGCCAGTACTACCGGCTGACCCGCCTCGACAAGCCCATCGGCACCCTGCTGCTGCTCTGGCCGATGCTGTGGGCGCTGTGGATCGCCGCCAAGGGGATCCCCGACCTCGGTGTGCTGACGGTGTTCGTCCTCGGCGCGGTATTGATGCGTTCGGCCGGCTGCGTGATCAACGACTACGCCGACCGCAACATCGACGGCCACGTCAAACGCACCTGCCAGCGCCCGATCGCCACCGGCAAGGTGTCGCCGCGCGAAGCGCTGATCCTGTTCGCCACGCTCTGTGTCATCGCCTTCGCCCTGGTGCTGACCATGAACCGGCTGACCATCCTGCTCTCCTTCGCCGGTGCGCTCCTCGCCGCCATATACCCCTTCACGAAGCGCCACACCCACCTGCCCCAGGTGTTCCTCGGCGCCGCCTTCGGCTGGGCGGTGCCGATGGCCTTCGCCGCGCAGAGCGACACCCTGCCGCCGCTGGCCTGGCTGCTGTTCATCGCCGCGGTCCTGTGGGCGGTGATCTACGACACCATGTACGCCATGGTCGACCGCGATGACGACCTGAAGATCGGGGTAAAATCCACCGCCATCCTCTTCGGCGACGCCGACCGGGTGATCATCGGCCTCCTCCAGGGGATCTTCCTCCTCGACCTGGTACTGATCGGCGTCAACGCCAAGCTCGGCATCCCCTACTACCTCTCGCTGGCGGTCGCCGCCGCCCTCGCCGGCTACCACCAGTGGCTGATCCGCAGCCGCGACCGCGCGCTCTGCTTCAAGGCCTTCCTCCACAACAACTGGCTGGGCATGACCGTCTTTTTTGGGATTGCTGTCGACTATCTGGTTTAACGCAAGCAGCCGCCCCGAGGCCGAACCCCTGCCAGCCCGCGCTCCCGGCAATCCCAAAAAAGAATTTAATTCAAATTATTAATCTTCTACGACGTCACCCAACGCGCCACCAAAAACAACACAACAAACCAAAAATTAAGGAATTTTTCACCCGGCCTCGATTCAGCCCCTGCCACCGGTGATTGAAAAATTCCTTTGAGTACGTTAGATTAATTCGGGCATCGCGAGGCCTGCGACACCCATTCACCCCGATTTTTCCCTGAAAAATCCCGTCGCACGGACCAGCCGTGCAGCCCCGGGAGCATCCGGCTCCCGCGACCCCAATACCCATGAATGACGCACTCACCCAAGCCGTTACCTTGCGACGGCCCACCGTGGAGGACGGCGCCGCCATCTGGCGTCTGGTCAAGGGCACCGGCACCCTCGACCTCAACTCCGCCTACGCCTATCTGCTGCTCGCCCACCAGTTCAGCGACACCTGCCGGGTGGCGGTGTGCCGCGGCGAGGTGGTCGGCGTGGTCACCGCCTATCTACACCCCCGCGCCAGCGATACGCTGTTCGTCTGGCAGATCGGCGTCGATCGCTCGATGCGCGGCCTGGGGCTGGCCACCGCGCTGCTCCACGACCTGCTCCGCGGCGAAGGCTGCCGCGCCGTCCGCCGCATCGAGACCACCATCAGTCCGGGCAACGGCGCCTCGCGGGCCCTCTTCCAGGGACTCGCCAAGCGCCTCGACACCCCCTGCGAGATCCTGCCCGGCTTCGGCCCCGAATCCTTCCCGGCGGAGGAGTCGACGGACGGCCACGAGCGCGAAGAACTCTTCCGCATCGGTCCCTTCGGCGCCCACGCGCTGGCCGCGCTGCCCCGCCACCCCTTCCACTAAATCTTCACCTTCAGGAACTTCTACCCCATGCGAATCTTCGAGGAACTCGAATCCAAGGTGCGCGGCTACATCCGCGCCTTCCCCGCCGTCTTCGACGTCGCCAAAGGCTCCGAGATATTCGACGAGCAGGGCAACCGCTACATCGACTTCTTCGCCGGCGCCGGCACGCTCAACTACGGCCACAACAACCCGGCGATCAGCGAGGCGCTGATCACCTATCTGCAGCGTGACGGCATCGTCCACGCCCTGGACAAGGCCACCGTGGCCAAGCAGGCCTTTCTGGAGAGCTTCCGCGACACCATCCTGGCGCCGCGCAACCTCGACTACAAGATCCAGTTCACCGGCCCCACCGGCACCAACTCGGTGGAGACCGCGTTGAAGCTGGCGCGGATGGTCAAGCGCCGCTCCAACGTCATCGCCTTCACCAACGGCTACCACGGCCTGACCATGGGCGCGCTGGCGGTGACCGGCAACGACTTCTACCGCGACGAGTCCTACGGTGCCCGCAACAACGCCGACTCGCTGCCCTTCGACGGCTACCTGGGTACCGACATCAACACCATCGACTACCTGCGCAAGTTCCTCACCGACGGCTCCAGCGGGGTCGACGTGCCGGCGGCGATCATCGTCGAGACGGTGCAGGGCGAGGGCGGCATCAACGTCGCCTCCGACGAGTGGCTGCGCGAGCTGGAGAAGCTCTGCCGCGACCTCGACATCCTGCTGATCATCGACGACATCCAGATGGGCAACGGGCGCACCGGCACCTTCTTCAGCTTCGAGCGCGCCGGCATCAAGCCCGACATGGTCACCGTCTCCAAGTCGATCGGCGGCGGCCTGCCGATGGCGATCCTGCTGATGCGCCCGGAACTCGACCAGTGGAAACCGGGCGAGCACACCGGCACCTTCCGCGGCAACAACCTCGCCTTCATCGCCGCCGCCACCGCCATCGACACCTACTGGCGCACCGACACCTTCGCCAAGGAGGTGAAGCGCAAGGGGGCGATCATGGAGGAGGAGCTGCGGCGCATCGCCGCCGCCCACCCGGACGTGCCAAGCGACGTCCGCGGCGTCGGCATGGTGTGGGGGCTGGAGCTGCCCAACGGCCTCGCCGGACAGGTCTCGGCGCGCGCCTTCGAGAAGGGGATGGTGATCGAGCTGGCCGGTTCACGCGATCAGGTGGTGAAGTTCCTGCCGGCGCTGACCATCGAGGAGGAGCTGCTGCGCGAGGGGCTCGCCATCATCGAGCAGTGCGTCAGCGAGGTGATCGTGAAGGAGGGCGGCCGATGATCGTGCGGCGACTGGAAGAGATTATCGGCAGCGAGCGCGACGTCAAGGCGGAAAACGGCAACTGGGCCAGTCGCCGGCTGCTGCTCGCCCGTGACGGCATGGGGTTCTCGTTCCACGACACCACCATCTATGCCGGCACCGAGACCTACATCCACTATCAGAACCACCTGGAGGCGGTCTACTGCGTCGCCGGCGAGGGGGAGATCGAGGACCTGGAGACCGGCGAGACCCACAAGATCACCGACGGCACGATGTACGCCCTCAACGGCCACGAACGCCACCACCTGCGGGCGACCCGCGACATGCGGCTGATCTGCGCCTTCAACCCGCCGATCAGCGGACGGGAGGTGCACGACGAGAACGGGGTCTATCCGTTGATCGAGGAATCAGGTGAAAGGTGAAAGGTGAAAGGTGAAAGGTGAAAGGTGAAAGGTGAAAGGTGAAAGCAGGATGCCTCACCACTGCCTCTTGTCAATCCAGGGCGAGCCACCGACGACTGCACCTCGCCCCTTTTACCTTTGACCTTTTGCCTTTGACCTCCTCACCGAGCCCCGACCGACAGACAGGACCCTGGGCGATCCTTCGTCCGGAACTCCACCGCCCGTCACTGGAGCGACGGATCCTTCGCCAATCCCTCGGTCTCCAGCACGGGGGCGGCCTCGATGTCCGCCGCGCCCATCATGTCGGCAACCCGCTCCAGGGAGGAGATCAGCAGATGCTGTTCCCACGCCTGCAATCCCTCAAAGGCCTCGACGAAACTCTCCTGGAGCGGATTGGGCGCGCGACGCAGGGCCTCCTCCCCCGCCGCGGTGAGGGTCACCTCCATCCGCCGGCGGTCGTCACTGCCCTTGCTGCGCAGGGCCAACCCCTTCGCCTCCAGCCGCCCCATGATCGAGGTCACGGTGGCTTGGCTGAGGCTCACCCGCTTGGCGATCTCCCCCAGGGAGGGGTGGCGTCCCCTCTCGCGGAGCTGGCTGACCGCCTGCATCACCAGCAACTGGGGGCCGGTGACCCCCGCCTCGCTCATCAGCCGTTTCGACTGGAGGTCGATGGCGCGAATGATCTTTCGTATGGCGATCAGGACCTCTTTGGAACGGTTCATGGTAGTCAACATCACTCAACGACAAAGGGGGAAATCGTGCCCTTGGACCAGACGACGGGCGACGAGGAAGCCAATCGACTCGAACTCCTGCTCTTCACCCTCCACCAGGGGGGACAGCGCTTCGCCATCCCGGTAAGCGGGGTGCGGGAGGTGCGCGAGGGACTGACCGCCACCCCGCTGCCCAACGCCCACCCCCTGGTGATGGGACTGGTCCAGCTGCGCGGCAACACCTTCCCGCTGTTCGACCTGGAGGCGGCCCTGGGCGCTCACGGCGCATCCACCCCCGCTCGCCACGACGGGCCGATCATCGTCACCGAACAGGGCCATTCACTGCAAGGGGTGATGGTGCGTTCGGTGGAGCGGATCGCCGTGGTGGACCGCCGCGAAGTGATGGCCGCGCCACCGGGCAGCGGCCGCCACCACCTGATCGGCGGCGTGGTGCATATTGACGACACCCTGGTGGAGCTGCTGGACCTGAAGGCGATCCTCGGTGAGGCGGTAGGCTCACTTGGCGAGGCATCCGGTTAAGGGCCCGCAAAACAAAAATGGCGACCGCCAGGCCGCCATTCACCCAAAACCCATTTTCTGATTTTCGCCCCAAGCGAAAATCAGGCGTAGACGTTGACGAAGAGGTTGTTGCTGCGCCCGGCACTGGCGGTGAGGTTGAACTGGTTCAGGGCGCCATAGACTCCACCACTCCCAGCGGCGGTGCGCCGCTGCGTCCCCGGCCCCCCGCGCTCGTCCGAGGATCCCGGCGCCCCGTCGCTCCGCCCGGCGACCCCCCCCCCCGCACTCGCGCCACCCGGCTCGCCGCCCTCCCCCGCCACCTCACCGGTCGCCGCCGCCTCGGTGCTGGACCGGGAGATCTCCATCCGTGCCTCGGTGGCCATGCGGGCGGCATCGGCAGCCACCTGACGATCCTTGTTCGAGGGCTCGGCAGGGGCCATCGCCGCCCGCCGGATCGCCTCCGCCTTCTCCAGGGTCTTTTGCGGATCGTCCTCCTTGCCGGTATCGATCTTCACCTCGCCACCGATGGCATAGCGCTTGCCGTCGGGACCGGTCTGATAGGTGAAGCTGGCCGAGCCGCGCACGTACTGCCCACCGGCGGATTTGTGGGCCGACTCGTGGGTACGCACCTCCTGGTCCCGCGCCTTCAGCTCCTCGACCTGCTTGCGCTCCTCCTCGGTGAGCTCGGTCTCCTGGCGAACCCCGCTGAAGGAGTCTTTGCCGCCTTGATCACCCGGTTGGGACGACCGCCCGTCGGCGGCGCGCCCGGGTTGGGCGGAGGCATTCTGATTGGCCGCCGGGACCGCGGCACCCACCGCGGCAGCGCTACCTCCCGGCGTCGTCGACGCCGGTTGCTCGGTGACCCGCTGCGACGGCTCGGAAGCCAGACGTCCACGCCCCACCGGCGAGGCGGCCATCTGCATGGCAACGCGATCCGTGGTGCAGGCGAGAAACGGCAGGTTTCCGGAGGATGAGGTCATGGCTCGCTTTCGATCGGGGTTCCGTCAGTCCCAGTTTAGTCCCCTCCCGCCGGACGGAAAGAGACCCTCGTCGAGGTTAGCGGCCCATCCTCCAAAAACCTGAGGCCAGGCACGCGAAAAATTCGTCCTCTCCGAACCCGGAAGGATCAACGCGGAGGGGCGCAGAGACGAGGCGCAGCGTGGGCCGTGCGCGCCGCGACCGTTCCGCCGGTACCATCCTTGAAAACGGGATCTGACGTTGCAACAGGCACGACCTGCGCGAAGTCTCGTAGCGGAAGAGCGGCGCGTCATCAAACGGCAATCCGAGCCTTCTCGCCCTCCGTTCCCCTTCTTGCCCTTCGCGTCAACGATCGCGGACAACCGTTGAACCACCCCGGACGGTGGAATTCGGGTAGGGTGTGCCGACGATAGGAGGCGCACCGGTCGGAAAGTGGTGCGCCTCGTACCTCGGCACACCCTACGGCTGCTTCCACATCTCCGCGTATTTTCACAGTAGAACAGACGCGACCAAAGCTCCGGAAGCGGCCGATTCACCCGTAGTCCGACAGGCTGCTAGTGCTGCTCACCTGCATGGGAGAGGTAGAGCGCCAACCCCACCAGGGCGATGCCGCCGGCAAAGGTCAGCAGATCCAGCGCGGAGACGAAATCCATGCGGATGGCGTGCTCGAAGAACTTCACCACCAGGATCATCAGCACCACCTTGGAGAGGCGCGCCTTGAGATCATCGAGGCTGTGGATCACCAGCACCTTGGAGGAGACTTCCGACTCCGACTCCGCCTGATCGATCTTGCTGATGAAGAGTTCATACAGGCCGAGGGCGAAGATCAGCAGCACGGTGGCCAGCAGGTAGCCGTCGATCACCTCCACCACATGGGTGATGGTGATCCCGCGCAGCTCCGCCCGCGCATGCGCATCCAGTGCCGGCGAGAGGTAGTCACCCAGATGACTGAGCATGAACCAGGCGTCCGCCGTCGCCAGATAGAACATTGCCAGCGAGGAGAGCAGACTGAACACCACCGCCACCAACACCACCAGGCGGCTGTTCCAGAGCAGGCTCTCGAAGAGCAATTCCAGTCTTTTCATCGACGCATCCCAGGTTGCTTGAGATTAGGGCGGGCAAGGATACCCAAGAACGGTTTCGTTTTCTTCACGGGCCGCGCTTTTTACCACGGAGGGCCACGATGGGGGGACTGGCTACGACCTTCCGGTTACGACGCTCTGCGTCGTAACCGGGGATCCTGGACGCCCTGCGTCCCGATTGAGGCACGGCAGTTCGGCGGGGCGTGGAGCCGACGCGGAGCGTCCAAGAAGGACGCAGGTGCCGGCGTGAAGGCCGGGGTACGGGTTACCACGCAGAGCGTGGTAACCAGAGGAAACCTTCTGGTTACGACGCTCTGCGTCGTAACCGGGGACCTTGGACGCTCTGCGTCCCGATTGAGGCACGGCAGTTCAGCGGGGCGTGGAGCCGACGCGGAGCGTCCAAGAAGGACGCAGGTGCCGGCGTGAAGGCCGGGGTACGGGTTACCACGCAGAGCGTGGTAACCAGAGGAAACCTTCCGGTTACGACGCTCTGCGTCGTAACCGGGGACCTTGGACGCTCTGCGTCCCGATTGAGGCACGGCAGTTCAGCGGGGCGTGGAGCCGACGCGGAGCGTCCAAAGGAGACGCTGGTGCCGCCGTGAAGGCCGGGTTACCACGCGGAGCGTGGTAACCAGGGGAAGGACAACTACCAATATCAAAGGCGGAAACAGCGCGCGAAAAAAAAGGGGGCCGAAGCCCCCTTTTTCATCCGGCCGCCGGAAGCTGCCTAGCGGCCCATCCCCAGATAGGCCTTGTCGGAGGCTTCGACCGGGCCGACCGCCCAGGCACCGCGGGTCTTGGCATGTTTGACAGCAGCCGAGACGTCAGCGGAGGAGGGGTTCTTGTCGATCCCCAGCACCTGCTTGGGATAGATCAGGTCGGCGTCCTTGATCTGGGAAGCGTTCTTTTTGTAGATCAGCGGCCACTGGTAGGGGTTGCCATAGACCGCGGACTTGCCGGAGATCTTCCACAGGCTGTCACCCGTGGCGACGGTGTAGCGCATCTCGGCGGCGGCCAGGGCGGCCATCAGCTGCTTGGCCAGCTCGTAGGCGCGCTTGCCCTCGTTGGCCTTGATGGCGGCCTCGGCGTCGGCCAGCAGGGCCGACTGCTCCGGCGTCAGGGTATAGCCCTTGGCCTTCGCCACCATCGCCTTGGCCTGCTCCAGGTACCACTGGTTGATGGCGGTCTCGGACTGCTCACGGGCCTGGTTGGCGAGCTTGGTGGCGGTGGCGTAGTCGCCCTCGTCGAAGGCCTTCTCGGCCTTCTTGATCAGCTCGCCGGTATCACGCCAGGCGGCACCGAGGGCGACCGCCTCCTTGTAGGCGGCCTTGGCATCGGCGATCGCCTGGGCGGCGACGGCCTTGGGATCTTCGGCGGCCTGCTGCTGGCTCGCGCAGCCTGCGGCGACACCGAGCGCAAGCAGGACCACTGCGAAATATCGGAGGAGTTGGGAGAGTTTCATTTCGTTCTGCTCCAAGGCGGGAGTTATTGTCAAAACGCCTGTTTTTCGGCGGTTTCTGCCCATGAACGTAACACCACCTCTAAGGGGTGTCAAGGAAGGAAAACCCCCGAAAAACAGGCCCCTCCAGCTCCTCCACGGCACCCCGAAAGGGTAGAATCATGAATCCCTTAAAGAAACACTCGGAGAGCCCTCGATGGCCCAGATCCTGGTCCTCTACTACAGCCGTCACGGCGCCACCGCGGAGCTGGCGCGACGCATCGCCCATGGGGTCGAGGAGGTGGCGGGGATGGAGGCGCTGGTGCGCACCGTGCCACCGGTCTCCACCCTCTGCGAGCAGCGCGCCGACACCATCCCCGAGTCGGGCCCCCCCTATGCCACCACCGACGATCTGCGCCGCTGCGCGGGTCTCGCCCTGGGCAGCCCGACCCGCTTCGGCAACATGGCCGCCCCGCTCAAGTACTTCCTCGACGGCACCGCCGACCTGTGGGCCTCGGGGACGCTGATCGGGAAGCCGGCGGCGCTCTTCACCTCCACCGCCAGCCTCCACGGCGGCCAGGAGTCGACCCTGCTGTCGATGATGCTGCCGCTGCTCCATCACGGCATGCTGATCACCGGCCTCCCCTACAGCGAGGCGGCGCTCAACGCCACCGCCGCCGGCGGCACCCCCTACGGGGCGAGCCACTGGGCCGGAGCCGACGGGGGGCGCCCCTTCACCGAGGAGGAGGTCCGACTGGCCCGCGCCCTCGGTCGGCGGCTGGCGGAGACCGCGCAACGACTGGGGGTGGAACCGTGAGCCGGCAAACCGTCACCTTCCGCTGGTTGGCCCTGGCGGGGTATTTCGGGCTGCTGGCGCTGATGATGGCGTGGCCGACGCTGCTGGCGCCGCCGGAGAAGGTGCCGGTGGCCGTCGTGCTGCTGATCACCGCGGGGCCGCTGCTCTTTCCCCTGCGCGGCCTGCTCCACGGGCGCCCCTCCAGCCACCTGTGGGCGGCGCTGCTGACCCTGCCCTACATGACCCACGCCCTGGTGGAGCTCTACAGCAATCCGCCGGGGCGGCTGCTCGCCGGGCTGGAGCTGGTCCTGGTCATGGAGCTGTTCGTCGGGGCGGTGCTGTTTGCCAAGCACCGCGGCAGGGAACTCAAGGAAAAAGGTGAAGGGTAGGGTGTCCGAACGGCGCCGGCACCACTCTTCGATCAGCGGCACTCTTCCTTCAGCACCTGGCGGACGAAGGGAACGGTGAGCCGCCGCTTGGCGACCAGCGACGCCTCGTCGAGACGTTCCAGAATAGCGGCCAGCGAATGGAGATCGCGGCGACAGTGGCGGATCAGGTAGCGCCCCACTTCATCGGGGAGATGGATCCCGCGATTGAGGGCGTGGAGCCGCAGCGCCACCAGCTTGCCGGCCTCGTCCGGTTCGTGCAGCACGTAGGAGAGGCCCCAGGCGAGCCGGCTGCTCAGGTCCGGAAGGCCGATCCCCACCTCGTCGGCGCGGGCGGAGGCGGCGAAGAGCATCCGCCCGCCCGCCTCGCGCACCCGGTTGTAGAGGTTGAACAGCCCCTCCTCCCACGAATGCCGCCCGGCCACCGCCTGGACGTCGTCGACCGCCAGCAGTGCCATCCGCTCCAGCCCCTGCAGCGCCCCCACCGGCCACTCCCGCACCGCCTCTTCGAGGGGCAGGTAGAAACAGCCCTCGCCACGCTCCCCCGCCTCGTGGCAGGCGGCCTGCAGCAGATGGCTCTTGCCGGTGCCGCGCCCGCCCCACAGGTAGAGCTGGTCGACCCCCTGGTTCAGGATACAGCGCCAGACCGCGCTGACCGCCTCGTCGTTGTCGCCGGGCAGCAGGTTGGCGAAGGTGGCGGTGTCACGCAGCCGCAGGTCGAGGGGGATCTGAGCGGAGGGAGTGAACGGCGCGGCGGCACTCATCGGCAGGTACTCACGGCTGATCGTCGGCGGAGCTGGTGTAGAACAGGGAGTTGACGTAGTTGCGGTGGAGATGACGCAGGATCACCGCCACCACCGCCGCCACCGGCAGCGCCAGCAGCACGCCGAAGAAGCCGAACAGCTGGCCACCGGCGAGCACCGCGAAGATCACCGCCACCGGGTGGAGGCCGATCCGGTCGCCCACCAGCCATGGCGTCAGCAGCGCCCCCTCGACGACCTGGGCGACGCCGAACACCAGCGCCACCCAGAGCAGGTCCCCCAGCGCGTGGGTCTGCATGAAGATGGCGACGCCGGCGGCGGCGATACCGACGATGAAACCGAGGTAGGGAACGAAGCTGACCAGCCCCGCCACCATGCCGATCAGCAGCGCCAGCTCCAGCCCCACCAGGGCGAGGCCCACGCTGTAGATCGTCGCCAGCGCCGCCATCACCAGCACCTGACCGCGCAGGAACGCCCCCAGCACCTCGTCGGACTCGCGGGCGATGCCCACCACCAGCGGCTCCCAGGCCCGCGGCAGCAGGGCGCGCAGATTCTCCATCAGATGATCCCAGTCGCGCAGCAGATAGAAGCCGACGATCGGGATCAGCAGCAGATTGGCCAGCGCCGAGGCAAGCGCCACCCCGGAGCGGGTAACCGAGCCGGCGACGCCCGCGAGCAGCCCCCCGGCGCTCTTCCAGTGCTCCGCCAGACTCTGCTTGAGGGCGTCCAGGCCGAGCACCTCCGGCCCGACGCCGAAACGGCTGTGCAGCCACGGCAGCAGTTGCTGGCGCAGCCACTCCAGCCACCCCGGCAGCTTCGCCACCAGCGCCGAGAGCTGCCGCTCGAGCATCGGCACCAACAGCAGCAGCACGGCCAGCAGCAACAGCGAGAAGACGACGAAGACCACGCTCACCGCCGCGCCGCGCGGCAGCCCCCGCGCCTCCAGCCGGTCGGCCAGCGGGTCCCCGAGGTAGCCGAGCAGCGCGCCGGCGACGAAGGGGGTGAGGATCGGGGCGAGCAGGTAGAGCAGCCAGCCACCGAGGACGGCGGCAGCCAACAGCCACCAGGGACGGTTGCCGCTCATCGGCGGGCCTCCTTGCGCGCGCGGGCGCTCCAGTGAATGACGTAGTCCACCCCGCTCACCACGGTGGTGGCGAGCACCGGCCAGACCAGCAACGGGGACCAACGGGCGAGTGCCCCTCCCAACGCCTGCCCCGCCACCACCGCCAGCAGATAGCCGAGCAGCAGGGCGGTGTTGATCTTGCTCCAGCGGCTCGGCTCCATCTCCAGCCGGCCGACCCGCCGGTGGTAGGCCAGCGCCCCGCCGACGATCAGCAGGTCCCGCCCGATCACCGCCGCCACCAGCCACAGCGGCACCACCTCGAGCCAGCCGAGGACCAGGAAGGAGACGGTCAGCAGCAGCTTGTCGGCGAGCGGATCGAGCAGCGCGCCGAGGCGGCTGCGCCAATCGAAACGGCGGGCGAGAAAACCATCGAGGCCGTCGGAGAGTCCGGCCACGGCGATCAGCGCCAGGGCCCAACCGTAGTGCCGCTCGGCCAGGGTAGCGGCGATCGGTGCCACCAACAGGATGCGGATGACGGTGATCAGGTTGGGGATGTCACGCCGCTCCATGCCCCTTCCCCCCAACGCGTCCCGCAACGCCGTCGGCGATCACGGGCTGAGACGGTAGCGCAGCTCCTCCGGACCGCCGGAAGAGGGCGCTCCGGCCTCGATCGGCGCCACGCCCCGCCCGGCGGAGGCGCTCTCCAAGGGACGCAGGGTATGGCCGAGGGCGATGGTCTCGGCGAGCGCCTGGCGCCCTCCCCGCGCCTCCACCCGGTAGAGCAGCTCGCCGGGGACGACCCGCTCCAGCTGCACCGCGGTCACCGGCGGCAGCGAGCGCAGGTAGCGCTCCACCCGAGCGTAGTCGGCGAGTCCCGTCACTGCCGCCACGCGAACCTTCAGCGGCCCCTCATCGCCCCCCTCGTCGAGCAGCGCAAAGCGCTCGGCGAGGCGATCGGCCAGCGCATTGGCGGCCGCCTCCAGCAGCGCGTCGCGTCCGTCGGCGCGCCCCTCCCAACGCTCGCTCTCACCGCCCAGGTAGAGGCTCCAGTTGCCGCTCCAGCGGCCGGCGGTGTCGCGGTAGACCCGGCCCACCACCACCCCGTTGGCGCCGTAGCGCTGCGAGTGGGTGACGATGGCGTCGGCGAAACCGGCCCACACGTCGGCGAAACGCACCCGCGCCTGATCCTCCAGGTCCATGATCGGGAAGAGCAGCGGGGTACCGCGGCGCGCACCCACCCGCTGGAGCACGTCGCGCACCGCGAAGCCCTGCTCGCCCCCCACCAGGAAGCGCTCGGATCCGTCGGCCACCGCCAGCCAGGCGAGCACCGAGGGGCGCAGCCGCCCCCACACCGGCAGGTCCACCTGGCGTAGCGCCCGCTCCACCGCCTGGGCATCGAAGCTCACCCACAGGTGGGGCTCGCTCATCCCCCCCGCCCCCGCGCCGGGGAGCGGCACGTCGACGTAGCGGTACTGCTGCACGTAGCGCCCCGCCTCCTCCAGCATCGGCGCCAGCGCCGGGTGGGCCGCCGCCTGGCGATTGCCGGAGACCCGCACCAATACCTCGCCGAGGGCCGCCCGCTCCGCCTGCAGCCGCGCATCGGCGTCCTGCCCCGCCACCGGCACCTCCGCCTCGAACAGCGCCACCGTCTCGGCCGCCCGCGCCTTCAGCGAGAGCACCACACAGACCAGCAGGCCGATCCACAGCGCCACGCGCAGCCAGCGGCGGAAGGGGGAGCGTTGGGAGGGGGAACGGTTCATGGCGGGGAGAATACGTAGTGCAAATAGAGCGGGTATAATACCTCACTTGGCCGCGGCCTTGCGCCGCTCGACATTCCCCCGCATTGGAGCCCTCCGTGACCACACCGGCCGCCCCCACCGCGCTCAGCTACCGCGACGCCGGCGTCGACATCGACGCCGGCAACGCCCTCATCGACCGCATCAAGCCCCACGCCGCCCGCACCCACCGTCCCGGCGTGCTCGGCGGCCTGGGCGGCTTCGGCGCGCTGTTCGAACTGCCGCTGGACCGCTTCAGCAACCCGGTGCTGGTCTCCGGCACCGACGGCGTCGGCACCAAGCTCAAGCTGGCCATCGACGCCGGCATCCACGACACCATCGGCATCGACCTGGTGGCGATGTGCGTCAACGACATCGTGGTGGCCGGCGCCGAGCCGCTCTTTTTCCTCGACTACTACGCCACCGGCCACCTCGACGTGGAGGTGGCCACCGACGTGGTCAAGGGGATCGCCGACGGCTGCCTGCTGGCGGGCGCCGCGCTGGCCGGCGGCGAGACCGCCGAGATGCCGGGGATGTACGGTGAGGGGGACTACGATCTGGCCGGCTTCTGCGTCGGCGCGGTGGAGAAGTCCGCGATCATCGACGGCACCAAGGTGGAGGCCGGCGACGTGCTGATCGGGCTCGCCTCCAGCGGTCCCCACTCCAACGGCTACTCGCTGATCCGCAAGATCGTCGAGGTGAGCGGCGCCGACCTCCACGCGGAGTTCGACGGCCACACCCTCGGCGAGACCCTGCTCGCCCCCACCCGCATCTACGTCAAGTCGCTGCTCGCCCTGCGCGGCGAGGTGGAGCTGCGCGCGCTGGCCCACATCACCGGCGGCGGGTTGCCCGAGAACCTGCCGCGGGTGCTCCCCGAGGGGTGCCGGGCGGTGATCGATGCCGCGGCGTGGCAGCGCCCGGCGGTCTTCGACTGGCTGCAGCAGGCGGGCAACGTCGCCCGCGACGAGATGTACCGCACCTTCAACTGCGGCATCGGCATGGTGGTCTGCGTCCCCGCCGAGCAGGCCGAACGGGCGGTGGAGTTCCTCAACGCCCAGGGCGAACGCGCCGCGCTCATCGGCACCATCGAGGCGGGTACGGAGGGGCCGCGGGTGGAGATCCGCGAGCCGTGAGTGACATCCGCCCCGCCGCCGCGTCCGCCTCCGAGCCGGGCATCGTCGTCCTCATCTCCGGCCGCGGCAGCAACCTCCAGTCACTGATCGACGCCGAGCGCGACGGGCGCCTCGGCGCCACCATCCGCGCGGTGATCAGCAACCGCCCCGACGCCCTCGGCCTGCAGCGGGCCCGCGATGCCGGCATCGCCGCCCGGGTGTTGGACCCCACCGGCCACCCCGACCGCGACGCCTACGACCGCCGGCTGATCGAGGCGATCGACGCCCACCGGCCCGCCCTGGTGGTACTGGCCGGCTTCATGCGCATCCTCAGCGTCCACTTCGTCGCCCACTACGCCGGGCGGCTGATCAACATCCACCCCTCGCTACTCCCCGACTTCCGCGGCCTGCGCACCCATCAGCGGGCGCTCGCCGAGGGGGTAGCCCGCCACGGCGCCAGCGTCCACTTCGTGACCGAGGAGCTGGACGGCGGTCCGGTGATCCTCCAGGCACGGGTGCCGGTGTTCGAAGACGACACCCCCGAGACCCTCGCCGCCCGCGTCCTCGAACAGGAGCATCGCATCTATCCGCGGGCCGTGGAGCGGATCGCCAGCGGTCGCATCACCCTCGCCGAGGGGCGGGTGCTGCTCGACGGCAAACCCCTGGAGACCCCCGCGCTGCTCACTCCCGAGATGGAGGAGCCGCAGTGGTAAGGGCTCGCGAAACAACGACTCCCCGTTTTGGGAGGCCGTTCCACCCCGTCCACCTGCTACTCACCCTGCTGTGCCTGCTGCTGGGCGGGACGGCCGCCGCCGACCCGCCCCCCTTCGTCGCCCACTACACCCTCACCCGCAACGGCCTCCACCTCGGCGACAGCCGCCTGCAGCTCAGCCGCGAGGCCGGCGGCGGCTGGCGCTACGCCTCGCGTGTCCAGCCGGTGGGGCTGCTCAGCCTGTTCGTCAGCGACACCGTCGAGGAGGAGAGCCACTGGCGGCTCGACGGCGACCACCCCCGCCCCGAGCGCTACCGCTACCACCGCTTCGGCGGCAAGAAGGAGCGGCGGGTGGAGCTGCGCTTCGACTGGCAGGCGGGCCAGGTGGTCAACGACATCAGCGGCGACCGCTGGACCATGGAGATCCCCGCCGGGACCCTCGACAAGCTGGTCTACCAGGTGGCGATCATGCTCGACCTGGAACGGGGACTGCGTGCCATGAGCTACGCCATCGCCGACGGCGGCACCCTCAAGCACTATCATTTGGAAGTGACCGGGGAGGAGACCCTGGAGACCCCGCTGGGCCCCTTGCGCACCCTGCGGATCGAGCGTACCAAGGAGTCGAGCAAGCGGACCACCCGGCTGTGGTGCGCCCCGCGCTTCCACTTCCTGCCGGTGCGCATCGAGCAGGTGAAACAGGATGGCGAGACCCTGCGCATGACCATCGAGCGCGTCCTCGGCATGGGGAACGCCTAGCCGCGACAAAGAGAAGCGATGAAATTCCCCAACATCGACGAGATCGCCACCCGCGAGGTGGTCAGCATCGAGGAGCGCGCCAGCCTCGGCGAGGCGATCGAGCGGATGGTCGGCGCCGACAAGCGCGACGTCATCGTCATCGGCGAGCGCGGCGGCTTCGGCATCCTCACCGTCAACGACGTGATCCGCCTGCGCACCGAACGGGCCGACCTGACCACCCCGCTCACCGAGATCCACTTCCCCAGCGTCCCCCAGGCGGCCCGCGGCACCAACCTGCTCGACGTCTTCCAATACTTCGCCGGCGAGGAAGGCTACCTCTGCGTCACCGACGAAGGGGGGCGGCTCACCGGCATCCTCTCCTATACCGACATCATCGCCAGCATCGACCCCCAGGCGCTGATCGAACGCCAGCGGGTGGGCGACATCCTGCTGCGCAACGCGATCAAGCACGCCCCGCTCACGGCGACCATCGGCGAGGTGTTCGGCCTGCTCAGCAGCGTCGGTGACGCGGTGGTGCTGTGCGACGGCGAAGAGCGCCCCTACGGCATCCTCACCACCAAGGACGCGATCCGCCTGATCCGCGGCCAGATCGATTTCGCCGCGCCGGCCCGCGATCACGTCACCACCCCGCTGGAGACGGTCACCCGCGACATCACCGTGCGCGAGGCGATCGACTACATCCGCGAACACCGCTTCAAGCGCATCGTGGTACGCGACGAGGAGGGGCGGCTGCTCGGCATGATCCACCAGCGGGAGCTGATCGACATCGCCTACAGCAAATGGTCGGAGATGCTGCGCGATCAGGCCGACGAGCTGCGCACCCTGGTCGGCGTGCTGGAGCGGCGCGCCTCCAACCTGGAAAAGCTGGCCCACACCGACCGTCTCACCGGCGCCTTCAACCGCGGCAAGTTCGAACGCGCCCTGGCCGAGGAGATCAGCCGCTGCCAACGCTACGCGACCAGCCCCTTCTCCGTGGCGATCATGGACCTGGACCACTTCAAGGCGGTCAACGACCGCCACGGCCACCTCACCGGCGACGAGGTGCTGAAGGAGTTCACCGCCATCATCAAAGGCCACATCCGCGACGTCGACCTGTTCGCCCGCTGGGGCGGCGAGGAGTTCACCCTGCTACTCCCCGGCACCGACCGGGCGGGGGCCGAACTGCTCACCAACCGCCTGTGCGACGCGGTGGCCGGCCACCACTTCCCTGGCGCTGGCCAGGTCACCGTCAGCATCGGCGTCGCCGAACACCGCCCGGAGGAGCAACCCGAACCCCTGCTGCACCGCGCCGACATCGCCCTCTACCGGGCGAAGAGCGAGGGGAGGAATCGGGTGGAGGTGGCGGAATAGGCTGGATCAGGTGACAGGTGACAGGTGACAGGTGACAGGTGACAGGATGATACCGGCGCCGATCCAGCATCAACCCTCGCACCAATATGCTCCCCCACCCCCCTTTCTCGTTTCCACGCTCTGCGTGGAAACGTCTTCTTTGACGCTCCGCGTCATGCCGAACGAAGGCACCGCAAATTCAGCGCCCTGCCTAGCTCTGCCTCTTACCCACAAATCGGCCATCAGCGCCCCCCCCGGAAGTGCCAGGACAAGGCGCGGTGCGCAGCCGGCGGCTCCGGGCT
>NZ_BAAHXB010000012.1:0-83110 GCF_054657215.1 Endothiovibrio diazotrophicus | reverse complement strand
AGGCTGTCGGACTTAGGATGAATCGGCCATGAATTTGACGACAAGTGAACGGGGTGTCCGCCTACGGCGGTCACCGCAACAACGGGAGTACAGGATCATGAAACCTTTTGAAAGTATCGGCGCGGCCCTAGTCACCGGCGCGCTGCTGTTGGCGCTCTCGGGCTGCGAGAATCATGAAGGGCCGGCGGAGAAGGCGGGCAAGCAGCTCGACACCGCGGTCGAGGATATCGGAGAGAAAATGGATCAGGCCGGTGACGAGATCAAAGAGGCGGTGGACGGCGACAAGCGCTGATCGGGCGCCGGTCGGCGCCCCCAACCGGGAGGGACATCATGGAACTCAGTGGAATCATCAGCCTGATCGTGGTGATCGCGGATGTCTACGCGATATTGATGATCATGAAAAGCGCGGCGCGGGACGTCGAAAAGTTGATCTGGGTGGTAGTGGTGCTGCTGCTGCCGCTGATCGGCGTCATCGTCTGGTACCTGGCGGGGCCGGGCAAGAAGCCGTTCTGAACCGGGCCCGGGCGACACCGCACGCGCCATGGGTTCTTGCGGCCAAACGCTCCGCCCGCGGAAAGGTGCTTCATGCGCACCGTCACTCACCTGCCTGGAGACTGCTGATCGGTGAACCGGTTACGGCAACTGTGGGGTGATCTGCGATCGAGCTTCTGGTTTACGCCTTCGCTGATCGTCGTCACGAGCATCCTCTTCGCGGGCGCGTTGATCGAAGCCGATTCGGCCTGGAGCGACCAGTGGCTGGCCCGCTGGCCGCGCATGTTCGGGGCCGGTGCGGAAGGGGCACGCCAGCTATTGTCCACGCTCGCCGGTTCGATGATGACCGTTATGGGCATCACCTTCTCCATGACCCTGCTGGCGCTGGCGCTCGCTTCGAGCCAATACACCTCGCGTATCCTGCGCAACTTCATGCGCAACCGCGTCACGCAGGTCACGCTCGGGACGTTCGCCGGCATCTTCGTCTATTGCCTGATCGTGTTGCGTACCATTCGCGGGGGTGAGGCGGAGTTCGTGCCGAGCACGGCGGTGTTTTTCGCCTTTTTCATGGCGGTCGGCGGGGTCGGCGTGCTCATCTTCTTCATTCATCACATCGCCTCGTCGATCCAGGCGTCCACCATCATCGCCTCGGTGGCACAAGAGACCCTCTCCGCCATCGAACGGCAGTTTCCGCAAGAATCGGCACTCGAGCCCGACGAACAAGCGGCCCGGGGCGACCCGCTGCTTCGATCCGCGGACCAACGGAGTTGGTACCCGGTGCCGGCCGACCTGAGCGGCTACATACAGAGCGTGGATCACGATGTCCTCCTGGGCCTGGCGCGAGAGTGGAGGACCGTCGTGCGGATGGAGCGCGGCATCGGCGCGTTCGTCGTGCGGGATACCGCGTTGGTCTCGCTCGCCCTCACCTTCCCGCCGTGTCACGCGATGATCGCCGCGCTGAACGGGGCTTACAGCATCGGCCGCCACCGCACGATCGAGCAGGACCCCGCTTTCGGTATCCGGCAGATTGTCGATGTCGCCTTGAAGGCCCTCTCGCCGGGGATCAACGACACCTCGACGGCGGTGATGTGCGTCGACTATCTGTCGGCGGTGCTGGCTCGGCTGAGCTGCCGGCAACTCCCGCCATCACGATGCTACGACGGAGAGACGCTGCGTGTGATCACCATCGCCCCGACCTTCGAAGGTATGCTGAGCGCGGCGTTCGACCCGATTCGGCGTGGCGCCGAAGGCAATGTCGCCATCATGGAGCGTGTGCTCGGTGCCGTCGAAACCATCGCCGGCCTGACGCTCGATCCGCGCCACCATCGAGCACTCGACGAACAGGTGGAACGGATCGCCGAGCTGGCCGATCGCACCATCGGATCCGCCCATGATCGCGCGCAGATCGAATCGCGGGTGGCGCACGCACGCAAGGCGCTCGAAACCGAGCCCGCGATGCGTCCCGAAAAGGCACGGGCCTGATATCTTGGAGCCCAAACGGAAAATGGCAGAGGACATGGCGGACATCCCCCTTTCAGCCGATTCCGGCGTGATCGTCGCGGTGCGCGGCAGCGTCGTCGATGTGCGCTTCGATGGACCGTTGCCGCCGATATACACGGTGCTGCGGACGGGCGCGCGGAGAGAGATCGTCATCGAGGTGCTGGCGCAACTGGATGCCCATCGGGTGCGCGGGATCGCCTTGACGCCCACCCGCGGACTGGCGCGCGGGATGGCGGTGGCCGACTCCGGCGGGCCGTTGAAGATGCCGGTGGGCAAGACCATCCTCTCGCGCATGTTCGACGTCTTCGGCAACACCATCGACCGCGAGGCGGCGTTGACCGATGTCCAATGGCGCTCCGTGCATCGGGCGCCGCCGCCGCTGGCGCGGCGCTCCACCCGGTCCGAAGTGTTTGCCACCGGCATCAAGATCATCGACGTGCTGATGCCGCTGGAGCGCGGCGGCAAGGCGGGCCTGTTCGGCGGGGCCGGGGTGGGCAAGACGGTGCTGCTCACCGAGATGATCAACAACATGGTCGGGCAACACGAAGGCGTGAGCATCTTCTGCGGCATCGGCGAGCGCTGTCGCGAAGGCGAGGAGCTGTACCGCGACATGAACGCGGCGGGCGTGTTGCGCAACATGGTGATGGTGTTCGGCCAGATGAACGAACCACCGGGGGCGCGTTTCCGCGTCGGCCATGCCGCGCTGACCATGGCGGAGTATTTCCGCGACGACGAGCATCGCGACGTGCTGCTGCTGATCGACAATATCTTTCGCTTCATCCAGGCCGGCATGGAGGTCTCCGGCCTGATGGGGCAGATGCCCTCGCGCCTCGGCTATCAGCCGACCATGAGCACCGAGTTGTCGCAACTGGAAGAGCGCATCGCCAATACGGATGCCGGGGCCATCACCTCGATCCAGGCGGTATATGTGCCGGCGGACGACTTCACCGATCCGGCGGCGGTGCATACCTTCTCGCATCTCTCCGCCTCCATCGTGCTCTCGCGCAAGCGGGCGAGTGAAGGTCTCTACCCGGCGATCGACCCGTTGCAGTCCAACTCCAGGATGGCCACTCCGGGCATCGTCGGCGAACGGCATTACGCCCTGGCGCAGGAGGTCCGGCGCACCCTCGCGCAATACACCGAACTCAAGGACATCATCGCCATGCTCGGCCTGGAGCAGCTCTCCCCGGCGGACCGCAAGGTGGTCGCCCGTGCCCGCCGCCTGGAGCGTTTTTTCACTCAGCCCTTCTTCACCACCGAACAGTTCACCGGTCTCACCGGTAAGCTGGTCGACTTGGAGCAGGCGCTGGATGGCTGTGAGCGCATCCTGCGCGATGAATTCAAGGACTACCCGGAGAGCGCGCTCTACATGATCGGGGCGGTGGACGAGGCGAAGGAGAAGGCGCCGAGCGGCCTGCCCGCGGGCTCCGCCAAATCCGCGTCACCGAGCGTGGCCGATGCCGATGAATCTTAAGATCCTGCTGCCGTTCCAGGTCTTCGCCGAGCGGGCCGGCGTGTCGCGCATCGTCGCGGAGACGCCCGAGGGCGCGTTCGGACTGCTGCCCCGGCGGCTCGATTGCGTGGCGGCGCTCACGCCGGGGATCCTCACCTACGAAACCGAGGATGAAGGGGAGGTCTACGTGGCGGTGGACGAAGGGGTGCTGGTCAAGAGCGGCGCGGAGGTGGTGATCTCCGTGCGCCGGGCGCTGGGTGGAACGGATCTCGGCCGGTTGCGCGATGCGGTGGAGCGGGAGTTTCTGACCCTGGACGAGCAGGAGCGGAGCGTGAGGTCGGTGTTGGCGAAGATGGAAGGCGAACTGGTTCGCCGCATGGCGGGATTTCACGATGAGTGAGGAGAGCCGGAATCGGCCGCCCAAGCCGAATCCGTCGCTCGGACAGACGGTCGGCGCGAAGGCGGCGCGCAAGCTCAAGGCCCGGCGCAACGCCGCACCGGGCGTCTGGTTCGGCCTGGGCATGATGGGACTGATCGGCTGGTCGGTGGCGATACCGACGCTGCTCGGCGCGGCGCTCGGCCTGTGGCTGGACCAGCGCTATCCCGGCGGCCGCTCCTGGACACTGGCCCTGCTGGTGGCCGGACTGGCCATCGGCTGTTTCAATGCGTGGCATTGGGTCGCCAAGGAGGAGCGGGCGATGCGCGACGAGCAGGAGAATCACCATGAGTGATGCGGCCACTGAAGCGGCCAGTGAAGCGGTCAGCGAAGCGCTGATGGCGGCGCCGGCACTGATATCGGCGGTGGCGGCGGGCCTGTTGCTCGGCGCGTTTTTCTTCGGCGGACTCTGGTGGACGGTGCGCAAGGGCCTCACGGCAAGGCAGCCGGCGCTGCTGTTTTCGGCCAGCCTGTTGCTCCGCGGCACGGTCGCCGTCGCCGGCTTTTATCTGCTCGGCGACGGTCACTGGCAGCGGCTGCTCGCCGGTCTGCTCGGATTCTTCATGGCGCGGCTGCTGATCACGCGGTTCGCCGGCCCGCCGGCCGAACCCCGCGACGCCGCCGCGAAGGAGGCCGGCCATGCACCTTAGCCCCGACGAGATGATCTTCTGGCAATACGGGTTCTTCAAGCTCAACGCGACCATCGTGTTCACCTGGGGATTGATGCTGGTGCTGGTGGTCGGCTCGATGCTGGTCACCCGCCGACTCTCCAAGGGACTGAAGCGCTCGCGCTGGCAGAACCTGCTGGAGGTCGTCGTCACCACCATCGAGAAACAGATCGGGGAGGTGGGCCTGCGTGAGCCGCGCAAATACCTCGGCTTTCTCGGCACCCTGTTCCTGTTCGTCGCCCTCTCCGCGCTGTGTACCGTGTTTCCCGGCTTCGAACCCCCGACCGGCTCGCTCTCGACCACCCTGGCCCTGGCGCTCTGCGTGCTGGTCGCGGTGCCGCTGTTCGGCATCGAAGGGCAGGGCCTGCGCGGCCATCTCCAGTCCTACATCGAGCCGACCGTCATCATGCTGCCGTTCAACCTGATCAGCGAGGTTTCGCGCACCCTGGCCCTGGCGGTCCGCCTGTTCGGCAACATGATGAGCGGCGCGATGATCCTCGGCATCCTCCTCAGCATCACGCCCCTCGTCTTTCCGGTGGTGATGACCGTACTCGGCCTGCTCACCGGCATGGTGCAGGCCTATATCTTCTTTATCCTGGCCGCGGTGTACATCGCGGCGGCCACGCAGATTCGCCAGCCGAAGTCCGCGCCTTAAACCCGTATAGGAGACACCATGGACAGTATGACGATCATCGCGATGGTATCCATCATCACCGCCGGCCTGACCATCGCCATCGGGGTGACCGGCCCCTCGCTCGGCGAGGGGCGCGCGGTGGCCACCGCGCTGACCTCGCTGGCGCAGCAGCCCGACGCCTCGGCCACCATCACCCGCACCCTGTTCGTCGGCCTGGCGATGATCGAGTCCACGGCGATCTACTGCTTCGTGGTCTCGATGATCCTCCTCTTCGCCAATCCGTTCTGGAACCTCGCCATCGCCGGGGGGGTAGGGAACTGATGGACTGCCCCGCGATGAATGGCCCTTCCAGCGGGGCGGTACGGTAATGCTCATCGACTGGTTCACCGTCGGCGCGCAGTTGCTCAACTTCCTCGTCCTGGCGTGGTTGCTGAAGCGCTTTCTGTACCGTCCGATCCTCGATGCCCTCGACGCGCGGGAGCGGCGGATCGCCGCCGAACTCGCCGACGCCGACGCCAAACGGGCCGCGGCCGACGAGGAGCGCGAGGCGTTCCGGCGCAGGAACGAGGCCTTCGACCGGCAGCGCGCCGAGCGGTTGAGCCAGGCGACCGATGAGGCGAAGGCGGAGCGTCAACGGTTGCTGGACGACGCGCGGCGGGCCGTCGATACCTTGAAGGCCACGCGGATGGAGGCGTTGCGCAACGATACGCACAACCTCCATCAGGCCATCGCCCGGCGGACCCGGCAGGAGGTGTTCGCCATCGCGCGCAAGGCGCTGGCCGATCTCGCCACGGCGAGTCTGGAAGAGCGTATGGGTGAGGTGTTCACGCGCCGCCTGCGAGCGCTCGACGGCGAGGCCCGGGAGGTGTTCGCCGAGGCGCTGAGGACGGCCGACGGACCGGCGCGGGTGCGCAGCGCGTTCGAGCTGCCCGAGGCGTCGCGCCTGGCGATACGAAACGCGCTCGACGAAACCTTCTCCGCCGAAATCGACGTCACCTTCGAGACCGATGCGGAGCTGATCAGCGGGATCGAACTCGCCACCCATGGGCAGATGGTGGGCTGGAGCATCGGGGATTATCTCGTGTCGCTGGAGCGCGGCGTCGACGAACTGCTGAAATCGCAATCCAAGCCGGAGATCAACGCCGGGGCTGTCACCGGCTCCGAAACCGGCCCCGAAACCGGCTCGGAAACCGGGGCCGGACCGGAACAGGGCGCCCGTGAATAGCGAACCCGACAGCCTCCAGCACACCTTCGACCGCGTCTTTGCCGGGATCGGCCGGGCGCGGGAAGCCTTCACGCCGCAACTGCGCCCGCGGGAAGTCGGCACCGTCACCAGTATCGCCACCGGTATCGCGAAGGTCTCCGGCCTGCCGGGCGTGGGTTTCGATGAGGTGCTGAAGTTTCCCGGCGACCGCTACGGCATCGCCTTCAACGTCGACGAAGACGAGATCGGCGTCGTCCTGCTGGGCGACTACTGGCAGCTGCATGCGGGCGATGTGGTCGAACGCCGGGGGCATGTGGTCGATGTCCCGGTGGGCGACGGGTTGATCGGGCGCATCATCAATCCGATGGGGCGGCCGCTGGACGGCGGCGGTCCGCTGCTTTCCGGGGCGCGCCTGCCCGTCGAACGTCCCGCCGCGCCGATCATGGACCGCGCGCCGGTCACCGTGCCGTTGCAGACCGGCATCAAGGTCGTCGACGCGCTCGTCCCGGTCGGGCGCGGCCAGCGCGAGTTGATCCTCGGCGACCGGCAGACCGGCAAGACCGCGGTGGCCCTCGACACCATCCTCAACCAGCGCGATCAAGCGGTGCTGTGCGTCTATTGCGCCATCGGCCAGCGCGCATCCGGGGTGGCCAAGGTGATCGCCACCCTGCGCGAGAAGGGCGCGCTGGACTACACCGTGGTGGTCGTCACCGAAGGCAACGATCCGCCCGGCCTCACCTATATCGCGCCCTACGCCGCGACCAGCATCGCCGAGTATTTCATGCACCGGGGCCGGGACGTGCTGATCGTCTACGACGATCTCACCCACCACGCGCGCGCCTACCGCGAGCTGTCGCTGCTGTTGCGCCGCCCGCCGGGCAGGGAGGCCTTTCCCGGCGACATCTTCTACATCCACTCGCGGCTGCTGGAGCGCGCGACCCACCTGCGCCCGGAGCTCGGCGGCGGCTCGCTGACCGCGCTGCCGATTATCGAAACCGAGGCGGAGGACATCTCCGCCTATATCCCGACCAACCTGATCTCGATCACCGACGGGCAGGTCTACCTCTCGCCGTCGCTGTTCGAATTGGGTGTGCTGCCCGCGGTCGACGTCGGCAAATCGGTTTCGCGCGTCGGCGGCAAGGCGCAACGCGCGGCCTACCGTGCGGTCGCCGGCGACCTCAAGCTCGCCTACGCCCAGTTCGAGGAGCTGGAGACCTTCGCCCGCTTCGGCGCCCGCCTGGATGAGGCGACGCGCGCGATCATCGAGCACGGACGGCGCATCCGCGCCTGCCTCAAGCAGCCCGAATTCGCCCCGGTGCCGGTGCCCGCGCAGATCGCCATCCTGCTCGCGCTGAGCGCGGGGCTCTTCGACCCGGTGCCGCTCGAACGGATGGGCAGCGCCGAGCAGGCCGTGCGCACGGCGGCGACGGAGATCCCGGATGAAGTGATCGAGCGACTGGCGGGCGCCGGGCCGTTGAGCGACGAGGATCGCGAAACGATCATCGGGATCGCCCGTCGGGCGCTCGCTCCCTTCCAGCCGCCGCCCGCCCCCGGTCCCGACCCCGGTCCCGACCCCGGCCCCGAAGCGCCGGAAACGGAAGCGGAGCCGGCGTGAGCAACACCACGGCGAGCCTGCGGCGAAAGATCGGCAGCGCCGGAGACCTCCAGTCCGTCGTCCGCACGATGAAGGCGATGGCCGCCTCGAACATCGGCCAATACGAGCAATCGGTACGCGCCTTGGCCGACTACGCGCGCAGCGTGGAGCTGGGCCTGAGCGTCTGTTTCCGCAAAATCACGCCGGCGGCGCAGGTTGAGATCGAGGCGCGTCGCGGGGACGGGGCGGTAGGCGCGATCGTCTTCGGTTCGGATCAGGGGCTGGTGGGCCGGTTCAACGACGTGGTAGCCGACTACGCCTTGGCGTCCCTCGCCGCGCTGCCGGGAACACCGCTGATCTGGGCCGTCGGCGAGCGGGTACAGGCCCGCCTGGTGGACGCCGGATCGCCGTTGGCGGGCTCCTTCGCCATACCGAACACGGTCAAGGCGATCACCCCGCTGGTCGGCCGGATTCTGCTGGAGAGTGAGGCGCACTACGGCCGGGGGGCCATCGGCGAACTCCATCTTTTCCACAACCGGCCCACCTCCGGCGCGATCCATGAACCCGTCCGGCAGCGGCTGCTGCCGCTGGATGAGACCTGGCGGCGCGAACTCGGCGCGCGCTCCTGGCCGACGAAGAACCTGCCGGAGGTCATCGGCGGCGACACCGAGACCTTACGCGCGCTCATCCGCGAGTATCTCTTCGTCTCCCTGTTCAGGGCCTGCGCCGAGTCCCTCGCCAGCGAGAACGCGAGCCGCCTGGCGGCGATGCAACGCGCGGAGAAAAACATCGGCGAGTTGCTGGAGGCGCTCAACGGGTCGTTCCACCGGTTGCGCCAGCGTGGCATCGATGAGGAGCTGTTCGACGTGATTTCCGGATTCGAAGCGCTGTCGGGCTAATGGAGCGCCGGCCGGGAGGGGGGTAGAATCCGCGCGGTGCGTCGAAGAGCGGGATCGCTCCGCCGGGCCGGAAAAGTCAGCGACGGCCCGCCAATCCGGTGAAAGGCGCCGTTCCCGAATCGTCGATCGTGCCGAGCATCCCATGACCGCAGACCAGCCCTCCCCTTCTCGCCGCCAAGCCGGCGCCAAGCAACCCGATCTCCCGGCGGAGGATCTCGCGGCGACCCGCTCCGGGGCCTTCCCCATCGTCGGCATCGGCTGCTCGGCCGGCGGCCTCGAAGCCCTGGAGAAGTTCCTCACCCACCTGCCCGGCGACGGCGCGCCGGCGCTGGTGGTGGTCCAGCACCTCGCGCCGGATCACGACAGCACCCTGCCGGAGCTGCTGCAGCGCTTCACCCCGCTGGAGGTGACCAGCGCCGCCGACGGCATGGTCGTGCAGCCGGGCCGGGTCTACGTCATCCCGCCCAACAAGGATCTCTCGCTGCTCCACGGCCGGCTCCGCCTGCTCGAACCGGTCGCGCCGCGCGGGCTGCGGCTGCCGATCGACTTCTTCCTCCGCGCCCTCGCCGAGGACCGGGGCGAGCGGGCGATCGGCGTGATCCTCTCGGGCATGGGCTCCGACGGCGTCCTGGGCCTGCGTGCGATCCGCGAGAAGAACGGCCTGACCCTGGCCCAGGAGCCCACCAGCGCCCAGTCCGAGGGCATGCCGCGCAGCGCCATCGAGGCCGGCGTGGCCGAGATCGTCGGCCCGCCCGAGTCCCTGCCGGGGCGGATCATCGACTACCTCCGCCACCCCGCCCACGAGCTGTGGCAGGAGACGCCGCACACCACCGACATCCTCAGCGCCCTGGACAGGATCGTCATCCTGCTGCGCGACCACAGCGGCAACGACTTCTCCCTCTACAAGAGCAATACCCTCTACCGCCGGATCGAGCGACGCATGGCGGTGCACCAGTTCGCCGGCCTGGACGACTACGTGCGTTACCTGCGCGGCACGCCGCAGGAGCTGGACCTGCTGTTCAAGGAGCTGCTGATCGGCGTGACCCGCTTCTTCCGCGACGCGCCGGTGTGGGAGACCCTGCGCGACGAGGGGCTCCCGCGCCTGCTGGCGCGCCACCCCGGCGGCGGCGCCCTGCGCGCCTGGGTGCCCGCCTGCTCCACCGGCGAGGAGGCCTATTCGCTCGCCATCGTCTTCAGCGAGGCGCTGGCGAGACTCGCGCCGAACGCCCGCTTCACCCTGCAGATCTACGCCACCGACCTCGACCCCGACGCCATCACGCGGGCGCGCAAGGGGCTCTACCCCGACAACATCGCCGCCGACGTCTCGGCCGAACGGCTGGCCCGCCACTTCGTCGCCGAGGAGGGCGGCGGCTACCGCGTCGCCACGGAGATTCGCGAAATGGTGGTGTTCGCGCCGCAGAACGTCATCTCCGACCCCCCCTTCACCAAGCTCGATCTGCTCTGCTGCCGCAATCTCCTGATCTACTTCGGCGCCGAACTCCAGAAGCAGCTGCTGCCGCTGTTCTATTACGCCCTCAACCCGAACGGGCTGCTGCTGCTCGGCAACGCCGAGACCATCGGCAACTACAACCACCTGTTCGCGCCGCTCCAGCGCGAGGCCCGCCTGTTCGAACGCCTCGATCAGCCGCTGTCGGTGATGGAGCTGCGCTTTCCCGACAAGGCGCCGCACCCCAACCACGAGGGCGCCGGCCTGTCCCGCGAGGCGGGCGTCGAAGACCTCGGCCGGCTCACCGACCAGCTGATCCAGCAGCACTTCGCGCCCGCCGCCGTGCTGGTCAACGCCGACGGCGACATCCTCTACATCAGCGGCCGCACCGGCAACTATCTCGAACCGGCCGCCGGCAAGAGCAACATGAACCTCCACGCCATGGCGCGCGAGGGGCTGCGCGAGGCGCTGATCGGCGTGATCCACATGGCGCTGAAGGAGCCGCAGCCGATCCAGCTCAACGGCCTGCGGGTCGGCACCAACGGCGGCACCCGGCGGGTGGACGTGACCGTGCAGGCGGTCGAACGGCCCGCGGCCCTGCGCGGGCGGGTGATCGTGGTGTTCAAGGATGCACCGACGCCGCCGCAGCGGCACCGCGCCGGGCAGCAGGCCGCGGACGACAACTGCCCGGTGCTGGAGCAGGAGCTGCGCCAGACCCGCGAGGCGCTCCAGGTGACCCAGGAGGAGATGCAGACCACGGTGGAGGAGCTGCGCTCGAGCAACGAGGAGCTGCAATCGACCAACGAGGAGTTGCAATCGACCAACGAGGAGCTGACCACCTCCAAGGAGGAGCTGCAATCGCTCAACGAGGAGCTGCAGACGGTGAACGCCGAGCTGCAATCCAAGGTCGACGACCTGACCTGGGTGCGCAACGACATGGCGAACCTGCTCAACAGCACCGAGATCGCCACCATCTTCCTCGACAACAAGATGCGGCTGCGCCGCTTCACCACCCACGCCACCAAGCTGTTCAAGCTCATCGCGGGCGACGTCGATCGCCCGCTCTCCCACGTCGTCACCGACCTCGACTACCCGCAGTTGAAGGACGACGCGCTGGAGGTGCTGCGCACGCTGGTGTTCCGGGAAAAGGTGGTCGCCACCTTCGACGGCCGCTGGTACCGGGTGCGCATCATGCCCTACCGCACCCAGGAGAACGTCATCGACGGGGTGGTGATCACCTTCATCGACATCACCGAGATCAAGTTGTTGGAGGCGGAGTTGCGCGGGTAGGAGCCTGTCGGACTATGGGGGATCGAGCTGCGTGGGTGGGGCCGCTATCCCGCTTCCGCCGCCGATTCATCCTAAGTCCGACAGCCTCCCAGACAACAGGCGGTCGCTCTCCGCCTTCACCACCGAATAGCATTCGCAGGCGCGCGCCTCCAGCCCCGCCCGGTCGCGCACGGTGATGTGGCCGCGGCGGTAGTCGATCACGCCGGCCCGGTGCAGGCTGCCGGCGACCTCGGTAATCCCCTCCCGGCGTACGCCGAGCAGGTTGGCGATCTGCTCCTGGGTGGTGATCAGCTCGTCGCCGGGCAGGCGGTCCAGCCGCAGCAGCAGCCAGCGGCACATCTGCTGCGCCACCGAATGGAAGCGGTTACACACCGCCGTCTGCGCCATCTGGGTCAGCAGCGCCTGGACATAGCGCAACAGCAGCGGCTGCAGGGCGGCGGGGCCGGACCCCGCCGCGGCGCGGCGGAACGCCTCCTTCAGCAGCCGTCCCTCGACGCGGTAGCCGTGGCCCGCGCTCTGCGTCACGGCGAAGGCGGTGGTGACGTCGCAGCCCATCAGCAGCGAGGCGCCGACCATGCCGTCGTTGCCGATCACGGCGATCTCGGCCGACGCCCCGTTCTCCAGGACATAGAGCAGCGAGACGATGGCGGTGGTGGGGAAATAGACGCGATGGAACGGACGGGCCGGTTCGAGCAGCGTCTCGCCGGCCGGCATCGGGACCCACTCCAGGCGGGGCGCAAGCCACGCCAACTCCTCCGCCGGCAGGGCGGCGAGAAGCCGGTTGCCACGGGGATCGTGAGCGCGTTCGGGGATCTCGCTCCTCCCTGTTCTCCCCGGTGGACTCACGTCGCGCGATCCTTCGCCCGCCGGATCTGATCGATATCGAACAGGGTGAGACGGAGCTGCGGGGGGCCCTCGGCCGGTTCGTAGCGCCGGCAGGAGAGATAGGCCTCGAAGGGGGTGCCGTCGGCCCGCACCATGCCGACGACGCAGGCCTGCTCCTCGAGCCCCGGGCGATCCATGACGTCGAGAAAGACGCGCTGCCAGCGGTCGCCATCGGCCGGCGAGACGAAACGTCCCAGACGGCTGCGGATCAGTTTCGCGCGTTCGATGCCCAGCAGCGTCGCCCCCTTCGGGTTGCTCTCGGTGATCACGCCGTCGCGGCAGACGGTGAGGAGGCCCATCGGGGACGACTCGCAGCACTCCGCATAGCGGTCCCGCGCCTCCTCCAGCGAGGCGTGGGCCCGGCGCAGCTCCTCGATCTGCATCTCCAGCTCGACCTTGTGGACGAGCAACTCATGCAGCATCACATCGGCGGGCCGCGCCCTCTCCCGCGCGGGGGAGATCGCGGCGACCACCTGGTCCGCCTCGGTTCTCAGCGTCTGCCGGCGCTCCACCCAATCCTTTTCGCGGCTCATGTCGCCCACCCCCGACGCGGCCCGTTCGGTCGGCAGCGAACGGCGTTTGGAGCGAAGCGGGAATACAGGCTGTTCATCGGCAGGGTGCTCTGGTGTGACCGGGCCGGTTGGGGACGTCGGCCGTTCTTCGGATGGTCGTGGCGGGGGGGCGGGGTCGGATGGTCTCAGCATAGCAGAGCGCTCGGGTCGCGCTCCCCGGGGCGGCAATGTGCGCCAGCAGACAGACGGTAGCGCGGGGGCGGCGTATGTTTGCGGGTCGGAGGAGCGATCCAACGCGCATCGCGGGAGGACGATCTGCCGACCCGTTCCGGAGGGGAGAACGCCATGGACCTCAGCGGCGTCGGCGGCTTCGTCATCCTGGTCGTGGACCTCTATGTGATCTTGATGACGGCGCGAAGAGCGGGAAAGGCCCAAGCGTGGATCTGGGGGGGATTGGTGCTCTTTCTGTCGCTGACCGGCGTCGCTGTCTGGTACCTCGCGGGACCCGCGGTCTGAACCATGATGAGCCGTGCAGAGAGACTCAACACCTTGACCCATCTCCTCGGGGCCGTGCTGGCACTCGCCGGGAGCATCGTGCTGGTGGTGGTGGCGGTGCGGGACGGCGATCCGTGGAAGGTGGCGAGCGTCTCGGTCTACGGCTCGACACTGGTGTTCCTGTACGGCGTATCCACCCTCTACCACGCCGCGAGCGGGAGTCCCAAGGAGACGCTGCGCAAGCTGGACCACCTCGGCATCTATCTGCTCATCGCCGGCAGCTACACCCCGTTCTGCGTGGTGACCTTGCGCGGCACCCCGGGCTGGACGCTGCTGGGAATGGTGTGGGGGCTCGCGGTGCTGGGCAGTTTGCAGGAGCTGCGACCGCACAGCGGACCGCGCATCCTCCCGGTGGTGGTCTACGTCGTGATGGGGTGGGCCGCCCTGGCGGCGCTGGATCCGCTCCTGATCGCGTTGGGCACGCGCGGGTTCGCCTGGCTCGCGATCGGCGGACTGTTCTACACGATCGGCGTCGTCTTCTATGCGCTCGACCGCCGCATTCCCCACGGGCACGCCATCTGGCACCTGTTCGTGGTCGCCGGAAGCGCGACGCAATACGCCGTGGTGCTGCGCCACGTCCTTTGATTCGGTCTCCGCCGAACCGATGGTGAAGAGATTCGACACGGCGGGAAGTGAAGATTGGACGCCATCTGTGCGGTAGCGCACGGATGGCGCTTTCCGTTGTGGATAGCCTAGGGCTGCCCGCCCCACACCTCGGAGAGTCCACCATCACCGCCCCCGACCAATCCCCTTCCACGCCCGCCGCGCCGCGCCGCGGCCACACCTCCCCATGAGGGCGGAGCTGCTCCGCCTGTGGCACCGGGTGCGCCTCCGCAGAAACGTTCGCGGCGCGGCGGGTGCGCCGGACGAGCCGCCGCCGCTGCGCGCCGAGCTGTTCGGCATCGAGCAGATGGAGCAGCACGGCGCGCACCTGGCCGCGCTCCACCGGCTGCTGCCGGGACCGGCGCCGGAGCGGCTGCTGTCGCGGCTGGCGGCCAACGCGGGGGTGCTCGACGCGACCCGCGACCGGCTGAGCGCGGCGGTCGCCGCGGGCCATCGCATCACCCCCGCCGGCGAGTGGCTGCTCGACAACGCGCCGCTGCTCGACGAGCAGGTGCGCACCGCCCGGCGCCACCTGCCGCCGGGCTACAGCCGGCAGTTGCCGTGCCTCGCCGAGGGGCCCTCCGCCGGGCTGCCGCGGGTCTACGACCTCGCCCTGGCGGCGATCGCCCACGGCGACGGGCGGGTCGAGGCGGAGAGCCTCGGCCGCTTCGTCGCGGCCTATCAGCAGGGCGCCCCGCTGCGCCTCGGCGAGCTGTGGGCGATCCCGATCATGCTGCGCCTGGCGCTGCTCGAAAACCTGCGCCGGGTGGCGGTGGGCGTCGCCGCCGGCCGCGCCGAGCGGGACCTCGCCGTCACCTGGGCGGAGCGGCTGATGGCGGTCGCCCGCCGCGACCCGAAGAGCCTGATCGTGGTGATCGCCGACATGGCGCGCTCGAATCCGCCGATGACCACGCCGTTCGTCTCCGAGCTGGCGCGCCGCCTGCAAGGGCAGGGGCCGGCGCTGGCCCTGCCGCTGACCTGGATCGAGCAGCAGTTGGCCGAGTCGGGGCTGAGCATCGAGCGGCTGGTGCACGCCGGAAACCGCCAGCAGGCGGCCGACCAGGTCTCGGTCGGCAACAGCATCGGCAGCCTGCGTCTGCTCGGGACGATGGACTGGCGCGAGTGCGTCGAGGCGATGAGCGGGGTCGAGCGGACCCTGCACGGCGATCCGGCGGCGGCCTACCCGGCGATGGACTTCGCCAGCCGCGACCGCTACCGCCACGTCGTCGAGGCGCTGGCCAGGGCCGCCGGGCTCGCCGAGGAGGCGGTGGCGGAACAGGCCGTAGGGCTGGCGCGGGCGGCGGCCGCGCGCCTCGGCAGCGACGACCGCGCGGCCCACGTCGGCTACTACCTGATCGACCGCGGCCGAATCGCGCTGGAGCGGGCCGCCGGGGTGCGCCTCGGACCGCTCGCCGCGCTGCGCCGCGGCGCCGGCCGCCGGCCGCTGGTGCTCTACCTGGGGGCGATCGCGCTGCTCGCCCTGCCGCCGGCCGCCGGCCTGCTCGCCGCGGCGCGGGCGGACGGTGTCGCCACGGCGCTGTTGGCGCTGCTCGCCCTGCCCGCGCTGCTCGCCGCCGGGCAACTGGCGGTGGCGCTGGTGAACGGACTGGCCGGCCTGCTGGCCACCCCCCACCCGCTGCCGCGGATGGACTTCTCCAGCGGCATCCCGGCCGCCTCGCGCACCCTGGTGGCGATCCCCTCCCTGCTCAGCGACCGGCACGCCGTCATCCGCCTGGCCGAGGCGCTGGAGGTGCGCTTCCTGGCCAACCGCGACGACCATCTGCACTTCGCGCTGCTCACCGACTTCACCGACGCCGCCACGGAACAGACGCCGCGGGACGGGCCGCTGCTGACCCTGGCACAGGCGCGCATCGAGGCGCTCAACGCGCGCTACGCCGAGGGCGGCGACGACCGCTTCTTCCTGCTCCACCGGCCCCGCCGCTGGAACCCCCACGACCGTCTCTGGATGGGCTACGAGCGCAAGCGCGGCAAGCTGGGGGAGCTCAACGCGCTGCTCCTCGACGGTTGCCGCGACGGCTTCTCGCGGGTGGTCGGGCGCACCGCGGCGCTCGCCGGGACGCGCTACGTGATCACCCTCGACAGCGACACCCAGTTGCCGCGGGGTGCCGCCCACCAACTGGTCGGCGCCATGGCGCACCCGTTGCACCGCCCGCTCTACGACCCGGCGCTGGGCCGGGTGAGCGCCGGCTACGGCATCCTCCAGCCGCGGGTGAGCGCGAGCCTGCCGGGGGAGGGGCAGTCGCGCTATGCCCGACTGCACGGCGGTGAGCCGGGCATCGACCCCTACACCCGCGCGGTCTCCGACCTCTATCAGGACCTCTTCCGGGAGGGGTCGTTCATCGGCAAGGGGATCTACGACGTCGCCGCCTTCGAGCAGTCGCTGGGCGGGCGCTTCGCCGAGAACCGGATCCTCAGCCACGACCTGCTGGAGGGGTGCCACGCCCGCGCCGGGCTGGTCAGCGACGTGCAGCTCTACGAGGAGTTCCCGGCGCGCTACGCCGCCGACGCCGAGCGCCGCCACCGCTGGATCCGCGGCGACTGGCAGCTCGCCCCCTGGCTGCTGCCGTGGGTGCCCGGCGCCGACCGGCGCTGGCACGGCAATCCGCTCTCCGCGCTGTCGCGCTGGAAGCTGCTCGATAACCTGCGCCGCAGCCTGGTGCCGGCGGCGCTGATCGCGCTGCTGCTGTTCGGCTGGCTGCGCGCCGCGTCGGCCGCCGGCTGGACCGCGGCGCTGCTCGGCGTGCTGCTGCTGCCGCCGCTGCTGGCGGCGCTGCCGGCGCTGCTCCGCCGGCCCGACGACAGCCGGCCGGGCCGCCACCTCGGCGCCGTCGCCGCCGCCCTCGGCCAGCGCCTGGCGCAGGCCGGCTTCACCCTGGCGCTGCTGCCCCACGAGGCGCTCTACAGCCTGGACGCGCTGCTGCGCACCCTCTGGCGGCTGCTGGTCAGCCGGCGGCGGCTGCTCGAGTGGCGCCCCTCCGGCGAGCGGGAGCGGCCCGGCCAGGGCGGGCTCGCCGCCGCCTGGCGCACCCTGGCGGTCGGCCCCGCCCTGGCGCTCGCCACCGCCGCCGCCCTGGCGCTGCTCCAGCCGGCCGCACTGCCGGTGGCGGGCCCGATCCTGCTGCTGTGGCTCACCTCCCCGCTGCTCGCCTGGTGGAGCAGCCGGCCGCCGGCGCGCCGCGAGCCCGCGCTGAGCGCCGCCGAACGGCGCTTCCTCGGCCGGGTCGCGCGCCGCACCTGGGCCTTCTTCGAGACCTTCGTCGGCCCGCGCGAGCACTGGCTGCCGCCGGACAACTTCCAGGAGTACCGCGACGCCCGGGTGGCCCACCGCACCTCGCCCACCAACATCGGGCTGGCGCTGCTCGCCAACCTCTCCGCCCACGACTTCGGCTACCTCCCAACCGGGCCGCTGCTCGAACGCACCGCCGGCACCCTGGAGACGATGGCGGGGCTCACGCGCCACCGCGGCCACTTCCTCAACTGGTACGACACCCGCACCCTGCGGCCGCTGCCCCCGGCCTACGTCTCGACGGTGGACAGCGGCAACCTGGCCGGCCACCTGCTGACCCTGCGGCCGGGGCTGCTGGCGCTGGCCGAGCAGCCGATCCTGGCGCCGCGCTGGCGGCAGGGGCTGGGCGATACCCTGGCGGTGCTGAGCGAGGCGGCGGAGAGCGCCGCGCCGGCCGCGCGGCGGCGCTTCCGGCGGCGGCTGGAGGCGGCGGGCGATCCGCCGGCGGCCACCCCGGCGGAGGCGCTGCAGCACCTGGAAGAACTGATCGAGGCCGCGCAGGCGGTCGTCGCCGGGGTGGACGACGAGCGGAACGGGGAGACGGGCGACGACCCCGGCGGAGAGGCCCACTGGTGGGCGCAGGCGCTGCTCGGCCAGTGCCGGGCGCTGCGCGACGAGCTGCTCTTCCTCGCCCCGTGGGCCGTGCTGCCGGCGGCGCCCGAAGGGCCCGAGCGGCTCCCCGGCCCCCCCGGCCTGGCGGCGCTTCCGACCCTGCGCGCCCTGGCGGAGTTCGACGCGCCGCCGCCGGTTCCCAACCCGTCGACGGGCCCGGCGGCGTCCGCGCGGGCGGCGTGGCTGGCCGAGCGGCAGCGCCTCGTCGGTCTCGGCGGCGAGCGCGCCCGGGCGCGTCTGGCGACCCTCCGCCGACTGGCCGCGCAGGCCGGCGGCTTCGCCGAGATGGAGTACGGCTTCCTCTACGACCGCGCCTCGCACCTGCTGAGCATCGGCTACAACGTCGACGAGCAGCGGCGCGACGCCGGCAGCTACGACCTGCTCGCCTCCGAGGCGCGCCTCGGGGTCTTCGTCGCCATCGCCCAGGGTCAGCTGCCCCAGGAGGGCTGGTTCGCCCTCGGCCGGCGCCTCACCCGCGCCGGCGGCGAGCCGGTGCTGCTCTCCTGGAGCGGCTCGATGTTCGAGTACCTGATGCCGCAGCTGGTGATGCCGGCGTACCGCCACACCCTGCTCGACCAGACCGCCCGCGCCGCGGTGGCGGGGCAGATCGACCACGGCCGGCGCAGCGGCGTGCCGTGGGGCGTCTCCGAATCGGGCTACAACGCGGTGGACGCCCAGCTCAACTACCAGTACCGCGCCTTCGGCGTGCCCGGCCTGGGGATGAAGCGGGGGCTCGCCGAGGACCGGGTGGTGGCCCCCTACGCCTCGGCGCTGGCGCTGATGGTGGCGCCGCAGGCCGCCTGCCGCAACCTGCAACGGCTGGCCACCGCCGGCGCGGCGGGGCGCTACGGTTTCTTCGAGGCGATCGACTACACCCCGGCGCGCCAGCGCCGCGAAGAGACCCACGTGGTGGTGCGCGCCTACATGGCCCACCACCAGGGGATGAGCCTGCTCGCCCTCGCCCACCGCCTGCTCGACCGCCCGATGCAGCGCCGCTTCGTCGCCGAGCCGCGCTTCCAGGCCACCCTGCTGCTGCTCCAGGAGCGCATCCCGCAGGCCTCGGCGCTCGACCTCCACGGCTTCGAGCCGGCCGCCGCGCCGACCGCCACCGCCACCGCGCAGCCGCCGATCCGCGTGCTCGACGACCCCGACACCGCGCAGCCGGAGGTGCAGCTGCTCTCCAACGGCCGCTACCACGTCATGCTCACCCACGCCGGCGGCGGCTACAGCCGCTGGCGCGAGCTGGCGGTGACCCGCTGGCGGGAGGACACCACCCGCGACCCGTGGGGCACCTTCTGCTACCTGCGCGACGTGGAGAGCGGCGCGGTGTGGTCCACCGCCCACCAGCCGACGCGGCGGCGCGGCGAGCGCTACCAGGCGATCTTCTCCGAGGGGCGGGCGGAGTTCCGCCGCCGCGACGGGGATTTCGAGCTGCACACCGACATCGTCGTCTCGCCGGAGGACGACATCGAACTGCGCCGGCTGCGCATCACCCACCGCGGCGACGCGCCGCGGACGATCGAGATCACCAGCTACGCCGAGGTGGTGCTGGCCCCCGCCGCCGCCGACGCGCTGCACCCGGCCTTCAGCAACCTCTTCGTGCAGAGCGAGATCCTCGCGCCGCGCCGCGCCATCCTCTGCACCCGCCGGCCGCGCTCGCGCGACGAGCCGACACCGGCGCTGTTCCACCTGCTGGCGGTGCGCGACGCGGCGGCCGGCGAGACCTCCTACGAGAGCGACCGCGAGCGCTTCATCGGCCGCGGCCGCAGCAGCGCCGCGCCGCAGGCGTTGGCAGCCGCCGGGGCGCTCTCCGGCAGTCACGGCGCGGTGCTCGACCCGGTGATGGCGATCCGCAGCCGGATCACCCTCGCCGCCGGCCAGTCGGTCACCGTCGACCTGGTCTACGGCGTCGGCGAGGACCGCGCGGCGGCCCTCGGACTGGTCGAGAAGTACCAGGACCGCGGCCTCGCCGACCGTGTGTTCGACCTCGCCTGGACCCACGCCCAGGTGGTGCTGCGCCAGATCGACGCCGACCAGGCCGAGGCGCAGCTCTACGCCCGGCTGGCCGGGGCGATCCTCTACGCCCACCCATCGAGGCGCGCCGATCCCGCGCTGCTCGCGCGCAACCGGCGCGGCCAGTCCGGCCTGTGGGGCTACGCCATCTCCGGCGACCTGCCGATCGTGCTGCTGCGCATCGGCGATGCGGCCAACATCGAGCTGGTGCGCCAACTGGTCCAGGCCCACGCCTACTGGCAGCTGAAGGGGCTGGCGGTGGACCTGGTGATCTGGAACGAGGACCGCGCCGGCTACCGCCAGGCGCTGCAGGAGCGGATCCTCGCCCTGGTCGCGGTGGGCCACGACGAGGGCGCGGCGGAGCGCCCCGGCGGCATCTTCGTGCGCCCCCTGGAGCAGGTCCCGGAGGAGGACCGCATCCTCTTCCAGAGCGTCGCCCGGGTGATCCTCGGCGACCGCCGGGGGAGCCTCGCCGAACAGCTCGACCGCCTCGACCCGGCACCGCCGCGGGTGCCCCCGCTGGTGCCCGTGCGGCCCCACCCGGAGGAGCCGCCCGCGGCCTTCGAAACGCCGCGGCGGGAGCTGATCCTGGCCAACGGCCTCGGCGGCTTCACCCCCGACGGGCGCGAGTACGTCATCACCACCGGCGCCGGCGAGGTGACCCCCGCGCCGTGGGTCAACGTGCTCGCCAACCCCCACTTCGGCAGCGTCCTCTCGGAGAGCGGCCAGGCCTACACCTGGGGCGAGAACGCCCACGAGTTCCGCCTCACCCCGTGGCACAACGACCCGGTGACCGATGCGGGCGGCGAGGCCCTCTACCTGCGCGACGAGGAGAGCGGCCAGCTCTGGTCGCCGACCCCGCTGCCGCGGCGCGGCGCCACCCCCTACGTCAGCCGCCACGGCTTCGGCTACAGCGTCTTCGAGCACACCGAGGGCGGCATCCGCTCGGAGCTGTGGGTCTACGTCGCCCGCGACGCGGCGGTCAAGTTCTCGGTGCTCAAGCTGCGCAACGACTCCGGCCGGCCGCGCCGGCTCTCCGCCACCGGCTACGTCGAGTGGGTGCTCGGCGACCTGCGGCCGAAGTCGGCGATGCACGTCGTCACCGAGATCGATCCGGCCGACGGCGCGCTCTACGCGCGCAACCCCTACCACGGCGAATTCCCCGGCCGGGTCGCCTTCTTCGACGTCGACGAGAGCGAGCGCACGGTGACCTGCGACCGCGCCGAATTCATCGGCCGCAACGGCGACCTCGGGAACCCGGCGGCGCTCGCGCGCAGCCACCTCTCCGGCCGGGTGGGCAGCGGCCTCGACCCCTGCGCGGCGATCCAGGTGGGCTTCGCGCTGGCCGCCGGCGAGCAGCGCGAGATCACCTTCCGCCTCGGCCTCGGCGGCGTCGGCGGCGGCGCGCCGGGCGGCGAGGAGGCCGCCCGCCTGGTGCAGCGCTTCCGCGGCCCCGATGCCGCGCGGCGGGCGCTGGAGGCGGTCTGGCACTACTGGAACCACACCCTCGGCGCGGTCCAGGTGGCGACCCCCGAGCCGTCGCTCGACGTGCTGGCCAACGGCTGGCTGCTCTACCAGACCCTGGCCAGCCGGCTGTGGGCGCGCAGCGGCTACTACCAGTCGGGCGGCGCCTTCGGCTTCCGCGACCAGTTGCAGGACGCGATGGCGCTGCTCCACGCCGAGCCGGGCCTGCTGCGCGCCCAACTGCTGCTGTGCGCCGGCCGCCAGTTCGCCGAGGGCGACGTGCAGCACTGGTGGCACCCGCCGGCCGGCCGCGGGGTGCGCACCCGCTGCTCCGACGACTACCTGTGGCTGGCCCTCGCCACCTGCCGCTACGTCGAGGGCAGCGGCGACACCGGCGTGCTGGAGGAGCCGGTCCCCTACCTGGAGGGGCGCCCGCTCAACCCCGGAGAGGACGCCTACTACGACCTCCCCGGCCGCTCCGCGCGGGTCGAGAGCCTCTACCACCACTGCGTGGCGGCGATCCGCCACGGACTCACCCGCGGCCCCCACGGCCTGCCGCTGATCGGCGGCGGCGACTGGAACGACGGCATGAACCGGGTCGGCATCGAAGGCAAGGGAGAGAGCGTCTGGCTCGGCTTCTTCCTCTGCGAGGTGCTGCGCCACTTCGGCGCGCTGGCCGAGCGCCACGGCGACCCGGCGTTCGCCGCGCAGTGCGCCGACGAACGGCGGCGCCTGGGCGAGAACCTCGAGCGCCACGGCTGGGACGGCGCCTGGTACCGCCGCGCCTGGTTCGACGACGGCACCCCGCTCGGCTCGGCGGAGAGCCCCGAGTGCCAAATCGACTCCATCGCGCAGAGCTGGGCGGTACTCTCCGGGGTGGCCGACGACACCCGGGCGCACCGCGCGATGGAGGCGCTGGAGCAGCGGCTGGTGCGCCACGACGACGGCCTCGTGCGGCTGCTCGATCCCCCCTTCGACCGCTCCGCGCTGGACCCCGGCTACATCAAGGGCTACCTGCCGGGGGTGCGCGAAAACGGCGGCCAGTACACCCACGGCGCGATCTGGGCGGCGATGGCCTTCGCCGCGCAGGGGGACAGCGCGCGCGCCTGGGAGCTGACCGGCCTGATCAACCCGGTCAACCACGCCACCACCCGCGAGGCGATCGCCACCTACCGGGTGGAGCCCTACGTGATGGCCGCCGACGTCTACGCGACGGCACCCCACGCCGGCCGCGGCGGCTGGAGCTGGTACACCGGCTCAGCCGGCTGGATGTACCGGCTGGTGCTGGAATCCCTGCTCGGGTTACGGCTGGAGGCCGACCGCCTGCACCTCGCCCCCTGCCTGCCCGCCCACTGGCCGGGGCTGACCATCCACTACCGCTACCGCGAGACGGTCTACCACATCGCCATCACCCAGACGCCGGCCGCCGGCGAGGGACGGGGCGGCGTGGTCCGGGTGACGGTCGACGGCGTCGGACAGCCCGGCGCGACGATCGCGCTGGTCGACGACCGGCGGGAGCATGCGGTGGCGGTGACGGTGCAGTGAATCGGCGACGGGGTTTTCGAGGGCGCCGATCCCCGCCTTGAACTTTCGACGCGCCTCTCGTATAACCCTTTGGTCTTCTTGCTCAGGAGCGTAGCGTCACGAGATGGCGCGGGTAGATAAACGACGCATAAGTCCGCCCTTCGGGATAGACGACGGAATCGTCGCAATGTCCCACGGAGCACCGCAACGGAAGGTCGGGCATCTTTGTGAATGCAAACAGGGATTTTTTGCCCGAGGCCGATCCGCGCGGTGATGAATGGCAGATGGGCTGCCGATCAATAGTTAGCTTTCAACAACCATAGGAGAAATGATTTCTAATGGGTGCCATAAAAAATAACACTTTTGCGTTTCTAGGGGTTGTCTTTTTCGTGGCATTGTCAATAGCTATATCTATGGTAATGCATTCTTATTTTTTCGACAGCGCACCAGATCAGTCTATCGATAGTGACATAAGCTTGGAAGGAGGGCATTTTTCTTTGCCTGAAGAATTCAAACCACACTTGGAAGGTTTTGTTGAAAAGAATTATCCAGCAATCATTATAACTCTCTTCACGATACTAGGCGTTTTCTCTAAAGCAATTTTAGACTATGCAAATAAAAAGGAGAGGCCATTGTGGAAGATAGTTGCACCGCCTTTACTAATAAGTCCAATCATAATCAATCCAACGTTTTCGATGTTGGCCGCGCATCCTGATGGATTTGTTGCAAGCCTAATTGCTTTCCAGAATGGTTTTTTCTGGCAAACCTTGACTGAAACGCTAAGAAAATGAGAAAAGTTTTTGCCTTACTAATCATGATTGGCTTTGCGTTAGCTGCTTTGTTGGGTTCCGACGGGAATGAGGAAATAAATAATAAATTTTCAGTATTTGAGTTTGAAAAATATATCATAGACAATGATTATGTGGTTCCTTTAAATGAAGAGCAAGTTGCTGAATACAAAAAAGCTGCCATGGGTAGTTTGGAGCTATTTTCAGAGGGGTGGGATAACACGAACATCATAGTGCCTCTGATCAATCCTGAAGCAACAGGAAATTTCTTGAATTTGCCAAAGCGAGGTTACATTGTTGATGATAAGAAGCTGCTTAGGTCTTTCTCTGCACCGGAAAAATACAAGACGTTCGTTCGAGAAACGATAGGATCTGGAGGTGTCACAATTGCATGCGCAAATGCTTTCTTTGTGAATGTTTCACCAATTCGAAAGTTTGAAAAGGATTTCGATGATATAGATGTATTAACTTCTGACTCGTCCGAAAAGAAGAGTGCTCTTGGTTATCTGCTTGCTGCGATGATTAACGAAACTACCCACCTTTATATTGGAGCCTATCTCCCAGAAAGTTTCGGTAAACTCACATACATGAACAAGGAATCTAAAGAACTACTGTTCAAAGCAACGAAAGATTTTTCTTCTGGTAACTTTGAATCAGCTAGAGATGGATTCATATCGGTTAGAGAAAAATGCCCTGCACTAGCCAATGCCGCCAATCTTGCAGCTCTTTCAGAGAGAAGGCTTAGGAACTACGAAGCATCTTCCAAGCTATACAAAATATCTATTTCATTGCAAGAAAAGTCACTTGATGCACGAATGAATCATTTGTTAAACCAGTACGAACTAGGAAACTTTGAGGAAATGCAAGGTATTCTTGATGGAATATTAAGATATGTTGGCGAAAGTCCGGAGTACTATTTTTGGAAAGCTGTGCTTGGTATCAACAAGCCTGCCAAAGAGATCGATGTAGAGGCTATGCTAGAAGAGTCGGCGAAGCAACATTATCAAAACAATCGAAGTTTAGGGATTCAGTCTGACCTGGTGCTAATCGGACGCGCAATGTATAGCGGACTTACAAAACAAGATTCCTCACTGCAAGAAGCACTTAATAGTCCTCAGGTAGAGAGATCAATGATGCGAATAAAGGAGTACTGCGATAAGAATTCAGATCGCAATGATTATTATGGAAAAACGTGCAACATTGACAACCCAGTAGAATACCTTCAAAACGCGCTCAATACCTATCGAAATTTCAGGCGATTATAGTAATTGTTTGACACGAGAAAAGCTAACAAACGCATAAACGCGGACGTCAAAAAGCTGCGCTGCTCGTTCCTCGCAGCAAGTAGCCTGGATGGAGCATAGCGGAATCCAGGGATTCCCGAAGGCTGCCCCACACGTCCCGGATTCCGCTACGCTCCATCCAGGCTACTTGCTACGAAATGGTCAGAATACGCAGGACAACATGACCTCCCTGGAGCCGAAGTGTTGCTATGAGATAGCGGTAAGTGCAGAGGTCTTCGGCGTTGGTGTGGCGGACAACGGACTCGTAGAGACGCCGAGGAATCCTTTGTAGGGAGGGAGACTGAAGAGGTGTTCGGAGAATTTACGAGAGAAGGGCCTTGCACGCGGAAAGGCTGGGAGATCGTTGGTAACCGAGTGTTTTGCACGTCGCTCGAAGAGTGTGGGCTGCGCCGACCAAGCCTTTGAAGGGACTCTCGAAATTTTTAGCCAGATCAGAGCCGGTTGGGTAGGGTGTGCCGACGATAGGAGGCGCACCGCTTCCCGAAGTGGTGCGCCTCGTCCCTCGGCACACCCTACCTTCTGGTCACGGCGGCTGCGCCTCCGCCAGGATACGGTCGCGGAGGAAACGATTGAGGCCGTCGTCGCTGACCACGTCCACCTTGCGGCCGAGCCGCTCGGTCGGCTCGATGGTCAGGCCGGAGAGGTCGAGGAGCGAGGCGTCGGGCTGGTGCGAAGACGTCTATAGGGCGCCCCGTGGGCGCCGGGCGTCTCCGGGCGGGAGGCGGTTTCGTTTGGCACGGCGCCCGCGGGGCGCCCTATGGCGGCGGTGGCCCGCGTTACCGTGCGAGGCGCACCGTATCCACGCCGAGGGCCTTCATGCACTGGAGGAAGAAGACGAAGGGAAAGGTGCCTCGGTTGATCTTGCTGGAGACCGATTTGTAGGTCTCTTCCACACCGATCTCATGGAGGCGTCTGATCAGCTCGTGGTAATCGGCGCCGGAGCGCGCCAACTCCGCCTTGAGGAGGTTGGTCGCCTCCTTTTTCCACTCGTTCTCGGTCATGGTTTCGTTGGTCATTGCGCGAATCGTTGATTGGACGGTTGGCGTTCGAATGTCACACAACGCGCTTGCGCAATCTCTTAATTAAGAGCACTTCCCCCACAAATGGAGAATATTCTGTGGATCGGCTGTGCATTCACCGATTCTTCCGTGCCATCAATTCAGGTACCGATCGATGCGAACCGAAGAGAATACCGTGCGCACCGTCAGCCAACTCTCCGTCGGCGGGATCAATCCGCTGGTGGACCCGGACGATCCGGTGGAGACCATGGGGCGGGTGGCGGCGGTGCTTACCCTGCTCCACGACGCCCTGGAGGATCGGGAGCTGGAGGGACCGATTCCGCCCGGCTATCTCCTCACCCTGCGCTGTGCCACCGCCGCCCTCGAACTGCCCCTCGACATCGGCCGTGATGACGGCACCCTGCCGCCCGTCGAGACCCGCCCGTAGGTTGCCGCTACCGCGGCGACGCGAACGAAGGCAGCGGGGGCGGGGCGGCGATGGCCTTGCCGATTGCAACCTCCCGTTCGGATCGGTTCGGCGGAGAATCGGGCAAGGGTGCCTCCGTTCGCGTCGCCGCGGTAGCGACGACCTACGGGGCGCCTACCTTCCTCTGCTTGTTGCACGACGTGGAGCGCCGAGGGCGGTTGATGTAGGAGCGGCCCCTTAGGCCGCGATCGGGCGGAGTGCCGCGCCGTGACGAGGCTTGCGGAGGTAGGCGGAACGGGGCCCCGCCTTCGGCATCCTGCTCACGCCAAACGCCTATGTCCCGCTCGGCCATCGCGGCCTGGGGGCCGCTCCTACAGGAGGGGGCGAGGGGCGATCAGAACGAAGGCAGAAGAGTCGGGGCGGCGATGGCCTTGCCGATTGCGATCTCCCGTTCGGATCGGATCGGCGGTGAATCGGGTTACAACCGAGCATCCTAGCCCACACCGGCGCCGTCAAGGCGCCAAAAAAAAACCCAAGACCACGCCATCCTCGATTTCAATCGCACTGCGGCCGGTCGCACGCCTCGCCAAATCGCCGAGTATCGGGACCAATGGCAGGCGAATTCGAAAAACGGCGACCCGAAGGCCGCCGTTCGTTTTCGGGGACGCGCCTATTCAGCACGCACCCCACCCACCAAGCGCGGGGGCTACCCCTTCTTCGCCCCACCCAACTGCTGCTTGCACTCGTGGAAGATGCGCACTTCACACTTCTCGCAGATCGAGTGGTCGAGCTTGTGGTAGATACCGCGAATGGCGGCGGTCTTCGACTGGAAGACGTTCTTCATGCCGGCCTCGTCAAGACAGCCGCAACGATCCATGGCATCCCACAACCCCTCCTTGACGTTGATCAGATACAAGTCGCCGCCCATTGCGCGGCGCTTGTGCGCCTCCTCCACCAGCGCCTCGCCGCCCTGCAGGTCCACGAAGTGGATGCCCTGGGCGATGATCGCCAGGTGTTTCTGCTCCGGTGATTCGTTGCGGATGCGGTCGAAGGTGTCCTGCACATGGTTGGCCGAACCGAAGAACAGCGAGCCGTCGATGCGCAGCAGCTTCAGCTGCGGGCACTGGGGCAGGCTCGGATCCGAGGAGAAGGCGTGCTTGTCGAGGCGCGGATCGGGGGCGCGGGAAACGATGCGCGGACGGGACACCCGCTCCAGGTAGAGCACCAGGGAGAGGATCACGCCGGCGAAGATGGCGAACTCCAGCTCCAGGAAGACCGCGCCGAGGAAGGTCACCACCAGCACCGAACTGTCGCGCTTCGAGGCCTTCAAGACGTGGCGCATCTCCTTGAAATCGATCAGCCCCCACGCCACCAGAAAGAGGATGCCCGCCATCGCCGCCTTCGGCAGATAGGCGGCCAGCGGGGCCACCAGCAACACGATGATCATCAGCAGCAGACCGGCGAACACCGCCGCCAGCGGGGTCTTCGCCCCGGCCTGGAAGTTGAGGCCGCTGCGGTTGAACGAGCCGGTGGCGACGTAACCGGAGAAGAAGGCGCCGGCGATGTTGGAGAGTCCCTGGCCGATGAACTCCTGATTGCCGTCGATGCGGTAGTCGCCGCTGCGCGAGGCCAGCGCGCGGCCGATGGAGACTGCCTCGGTCAACGCGAAGAGGGTGACCGCCAGGGCCGAGGGGGCCAGGTCGCGGATGTTCTCCAGGGTCAGGCTCGGCGCGGAGAGCGGCGGCAGGCTGGCGGGCAAGGCACCGACCGTGGCGATTCCGGTCACCGACTCGCCGAACACCGCATTGAGGGCCACCGAGAGCAGACTGCCCGCCACCATGGCGATGATCATGTAGGGCATCTTCGGCATCCAGCGCTTGACCGCGATGCCGCAGAAGAGCGTTGCGAACGCCACCACGGTGACGTAGGGATTGATCTCACCCAGCCGCTGGGAGAACTCCATGAGGATATCGTGCAGATGACCGCCGCGGGGCAACTCCACGCCGAAGAAGTACTTCAACTGCTTGGCGGCGATGAGAATCGCCGCGCCGGCGGTGAAGCCGACCACCACCGAGTGGGAGATGAAGTTGACCAGCGCCCCCATGCGCGCCAAGCCGAGGATCAGCTCGATGATGCCGACCATGAAGGTGAGGGTGAGGGCGAGCGCCACGTAGTCGACGCTGCCCGGCTCGGCGTAGACCGACAGGGCGGAGAAGAGCACCACGGAGGCGGCGGTGGTCGGACCGGAGACCAGGTGCCGTGAAGAGCCGAACATGGCGGCGATCACCGCCGGAATCATTCCGGCGTAGAGACCGTACTGCGGCGGCATGCCGGCGATGGTGGCGAACGCCACACCCTGGGGAAGGACCACCACGGCTCCGGTGAGTCCGGCAACGAAGTCACCACGCAGATCGCGGCCACCCACCGAGGGAAGCCAGCGCATGAATGGGAAAAGCCATGCCCAAGGGCCGCTTAAGGGTAGAGACTGCATCGAAACCTCACGCATCATCGAAGTGTTCAACCACAACGCACCCGACCGTCGGCCGGCGCGCCCGCCCATCATCTCCCCCCACGGCAGCCGCCCCACCCCGGAGATGAAGCATCATCCCGCCTTTCCGCCGCGCGGCCGACCGCATCGGTTCACCCGCAGAGCGGTGCGGCGCGCAGTTTGCGGCCGCTCCACACCGACGGGAACCAGGGCCGTAATTGAACGGAATCGACAAGAACCGGCCACCGTCGACAGCGTCCAGTGACGAGTCGCAACCTCCCGGAGCGCCACCGTCACGGACGTGCGGCCATCACCGCGCCCCGGCCTCGTCCGGGACGAGCCGTATCACAGGCAGGGCAGTGATCGCGGTAGAGATCGTTGGCGACGGCCCGGAGAACGGAACCGACCGTCCACGCATCCAGCCGGAAATGCTTCACCACGCCGAAGCGCCGGCTGGCGCTTGGGAAATGGTAAGTTCAGAAGCATATCATAAAAATTTGATGTTGGTTGCCGCTTTCACCGTTTTTGCTTCTTCGCCCACCACCGGAGGCAGGCCGCCGTGGGCGCCCTCCGCCAGCGAAAAAAGGCGCCACAGCGCCGTCTGACGGGGAGTTACCGGCAATGCGCCAACCCCACCCGCACCCATCGAACGGCAAAAAACACCTGGAATAAAATTTTTATAAAAAACTGAGGGAAGTGCGCTGGCGGCGGGATGATTTTCTCGGAATGGCACCCATTCCACGCGATCCCCGCCAATCCGCATCAAATCCGACACTCTTCCGTGCGACAAGAAGGAAGAAACGCGGTGCCTCGACACACAACGGAGATGGAGAACGCGCCTTCATGATCCCCTCGATCACTCCGGACTTCCAATCCACGAACGCCCCGCGCCCCTTCAAGCCCGGGGAGTTCTACGCGGGTATGGAAGCCACCCCTAGGACTTAGGATGAATCGGCCGCGGGCGGGCGGAATCATGCAGGGGCTCCCCCGGGACCTGAACACATCCCACTCCGCGGAGTCCGGCGGTCGGAGAAGTCGACGGCAAACGGCTATGGCTTCGGCACCATGTCGGGTGTGACGTCGATGAACCAGTAAAAGCCCCTGCCGCCCCCACCGCGACAACAACGATTTTTGGCTTACTCTATCTCCTCCATGTGCGCTGTATAAAAGTCGGATCACATCACATGATCGAACCGATTCCATATTCAAAATCCATTCCGTCCATGACGATTTTAATATAACGCTCCCGCCACGCCTGATCTGTCCGAATACGGAAAAATTTCGATTTTCATCCACTATTTTCTCGGGACCACCCCCCTTGACGGGACCGCATATATTGTGAAAGAGCGACCCTCCTATCAACTACGACAAGCGACAGCCAGTAAAAAAAACATCAACAATCAGACAGTGCCACGCGCCCCCCCCCCCAAGACATGGCACGAAAATCCATGCACGGGAATATGAACGACTCCACCTGACGGCTTGGCAGACCTCATCAATTCATCAAATCGTCACATGTTTTTTACCAACATATTTTGGCGACCCTCATTAAACACCTTGTGTAGATATTCACATAAAGTGTAATTGGGCAGCACCGAAAAGAATAGTGAGAAGACTTCGTGAAGATAAGAAAATTTCTTAGCAGATTTTTAGGATTGATCAGAACTTCTCGATAGGTTATAAATCTCCCCGTTCGAAATCCATTGCACAAGGAGTCTCTGATGGATCAAGACACTACGGAGTATCTGGTTGTGGTCAACCAGGAACAACAACACTCCATCTGGCCCACCTTCAAGCCCGTCCCGCAGGGCTGGCAGGAGTCGGGATTCCGGGGTAACAAATCCGAGTGTCTATCCCATATCGAGGAGGTTTGGACCGATATGCGTCCGCTCAGCCTCCGCCAAGCACTCTCCGCGTCCGAACACTAATAAAGAAGAGGCTTCCCATGTCTGCCCCCGAACCCAACTCGACCAAGCCCTACAAAGCCCTGATCAAGCGCTGCTGGGAGGATCCGGACTTCAAACAGCGATTGATGGACGATCCGGTTGCCGTCATTCGCGAAGCGGGACTGCCCATCCCGCCCGGTGTCACCGACGTGAAGGCGATTGAAAACGGCCCCTCACAGTTGACCATCGTCATCCCCCCCAACCCGGCGGAACTGGATGGCACAGACAGCAATCTGGTCGCGGGCGGATATTTTATTTTCTCCCGCGGCGGGTTTTCCTGCGATTTTATCGTGCACCAGCCAGAGTAGCCACGCATTCCCTGACCCACATTCAAACACCATTCATAATATCGTCCAAGGACAGGCCATGAACTCAAACTCCACCCCCACCACTCCCAAGCTCGACCTCGACACCCACATCCAGCCCTCGCCGCGCAGCTATGAACTGGTTGCGGGCGAGATCGGACGCCACTACGAGAAGATGTTCAACGAGTTGATGGAGAGTCTGCCCGCCGACAAGGCGGAGCGGCTGGCGCGATGGACGGGGGACGAGATCAACGAATGGAATGACGAAACCGTCTGGACCTACAAGGGTTCGACCGCCCCCGGCGCGCTGAGCGCGGATGGGCGCTTGCGCACGCTCGACTACATGGGGGTCAGCCGATCGCTGGTCTTCTCCGATCCCGGGGTTCAGGCGACGGCGATGGCCCAGGGCGATCTCGCGCTCGATACCATGCGCCACTGGAACGACTTCATCCTCGATTTCAGCAGCACCAACCCCGATCGACTGCGCGGGGTCGCGATCCTCAACACCTTCGACGTCCAGACCGCCATCGACGAGGCCGAACGGGTGATCAAGGCGGGAGGACGCGCCTTCGTCGTTCCCAGCAGCATCGCCCCCGGCGACCGGTCGCCGGCGAGCCGCGAACTGGATCCGCTGTGGGCGCGCATCGAGGAGGCCAACGCCACGGTGACGCTGCACGCCGGCGGCGAGGACGGCTTCCTCGCCAGCCGCGGCTGGGACGACGGCGTCGATCACCTCAAGTTCGACTCCATCGACTACGCCGCCGAGGGCGAGCAGATCGGCACCTACCTGTTCGCCGCGATGTCGCTGGCCCCGCAGAACTTCCTCACCGTTCTGGTCCTGGGCGGTGTGTTCGAGCGTTTCCCGCGGTTGCGCTTTGCCGCGATCGAGCTCGGCGCCCACTGGCTGGCGCCGATGGCCCTGCACCTCGACCATACGGCACAGATCTTCAAGCGCCGCTTCGACGGCGTGCTGACCATGAAGCCCTCCGAGTACATTCGGCGCAACGTCCGCGTCACGCCGTATCGCGTCGAAAACATCGCGGACTACATCGACCGCTACGGCATGGCCGAGTGCTACTGCTACAGCAGCGACTTCCCTCACCCCGAGGGTGGCAACGATCCGGTGACCGATTTCGGCAACCACATCGCGCGGCTCGGGGATTCGATGAACCAACAGTTCTTCTCGACCAATGGTGAATGGGTGCTGCCACCTTTGAGCTGACAACCGCATCCCGCCATCATGAGTTCGATCGCGGATCGGCTGGCCTCCCTTTCCCCGGAAAAGCAGGCCCTCCTCAAACGCGCCCTCGCGTCGAGGAAGCCCCCTTCCAACAGCGCTGCTGAAGGCATTCCGGCACGGCGGGAGCGGAGCGCGCCCGTGCGCCTGTCGTTTGCCCAGCAGCGGCTGTGGTTTCTGGATCAGCTCGAAGCGGGCGGCGCCACCTACAACATGCCCATCGCGGTCCGTCTCACGGGCCCCCTCGATCGGGCGGCGCTGCATCGGGCGCTGCAGACCATCGTCGACCGCCACGACGCGCTGCGCACGACCATCGCCGACGACGAAGGCGAGCCCTGGCAGCGGATCGCCCCCCGGCTCGAACTCGAGCTGCCCCTCATCGACCTCGCGGCACGGAGCCCGTCACGGCAGGAGGCCGATCTCGCCGACCTCATGCGCGAGGAGGCGACGGCCTTTTTCGATCTGGCCAACGATCCCCTGATCCGCGCCCGGCTGGTCCTCCTCGGGCCCCGCCACCATGTGTTGCTGATCACCATGCATCACATCATCTCGGACGGCTGGTCGATGGGGCGGGTCTTCCTGACGGAATTCACCCGGATCTACGACGCGCTGATCAAGGGCGAGACGCCGACGCTGGCCCCGCTGGCCATCCAGTACGCGGACTATTCGGCCTGGCAGGGCACCCACCTCGCCGGGGAGCGGCTGGAGAAGCTCAGCAACTACTGGGTGAACCAGCTGCGCGGGCTGCCGCCCCTGCTCGAGCTGCCCACCGACCGCGCGCGGCCGGCGGTCCAGACCCACCGGGGTGACGTCTACCACTTCCGCGTCGAACCGGCGCTGCTGACCCGGATCAAGCAGCTCGCCCAGGCCAACGGGGCGAGCCTGTTCATGGTGCTGCTGGCGGGCTTCGCCTGTCTGCTCGGGCGCTATTCGCGGCAGAACGACTTCGCCATCGGTTCGCCGGTGGCGGGACGCAACCGGAAAGAGCTCGAACCGCTGATCGGTCTGTTCGTCAACTCGCTGGCGCTGCGCATGCGCCCCGAGGGGCAACGCTCGGCGACCGACTTCATTCAGCAGGTGCGACAGACCTGTCTGCAGGCCTTCGCCCACCAGGAGATGCCGTTCGAGCGCCTGGTCGAGATCATCAGCCCCGAACGGGCGACCAGTTTCTCGCCGCTGTTCCAGGTCATGTTCATCCTGCAGAACCAGAACGCCGAGCGCACCGGCCTGACCTGCGGCGGCATGGAGATCAGCAGCATCCCGGTGGATGCGGCCAGCGCGATGTTCGACCTGACCCTCAAGCTCGAGGAGCAGGGGGGCGTGCTGCTCGGCGAGCTGGAGTTCAACACCGACCTGTTCGACGGCGAGACCGTCGCCCGGATGATGGGTTACCTCCTGGTCGTCTGGCAGGCGATGGCCGAGCGGCCCGACACCCCGCTGAACCGGATCTCGCTGCTTTCGGATGACGAGACGGCGCGCACCCTGAGGGAGCTGCGCAGCAGCGCGTGGCCGAGCTACGGCAGCGGCCTCCTGGAGCGCATCGCCGAACAGGCGGCCGCCCGCCCCGACCGGCTGGCGGTGAGCGACGGCGAGCGCTCACTGACCTATGGCGAGCTGCTCAGCGAGACCGATCGTTTGGCGAAACACCTGCGCGGGCGCGGCCTGCTGCCGGAGCAGCGGGTGGGCGTCTGCCTCCAGCGCCGAAGCCATCTGCTGCCCGCCCTGCTCGGCGTGCTGCGCAGCGGCTGCGCCTACGTCCCCATCGATCCGGCCTTCCCGCTCGAACGCATCGCCAGCATGGTCGAGCAGGGCGAACTCTCCCTGCTGATCACCGACCGCCTCTCCCAGGAGAACCTGCCCGCGGACGGCACGCCGCGGCTGGAGATCGACGCCGGGCTCGGCGAGGTCGACGACGCCGTCGCACTCCCCGCCATCCTGCCCGATCAACTGGCCTACGTGATCTTCACCTCCGGCTCCACCGGAAAACCCAAGGGGGTGCAGATCTCCCACGCCGCGCTGCTCAACTTCCTCACCTCGATGCTCGACCGCCCGGGGCTCGGGAGCGGCGACCGGCTGGCGGCGGTCACCACCGTCTCCTTCGACATCGCAGGCCTCGAACTGTTTTTGCCGCTGCTGGCCGGCGCCGGCATCGAACTGATCGACCGCGACACCGCCGCCGACGGCTACGCCCTGCTGGCACGCCTCGAGGCGTGCGGCGCCAACGTCATGCAGGCCACCCCCGCGACTTGGCGCATGCTGCTCGCCACCGGTGCCGAGCGACTGCCGCTGGCGCGGGTGTTCTGCGGCGGGGAGGCCCTCGACGCGGAGCTGGCGACGGCGCTGGCCGCCACCGGCGTGGAGATCTGGAACCTCTACGGACCGACCGAGACCACCATCTGGTCCACCGCCGGAGCGGTGCGCCCGGCGGCCGACGGGTCGGCGGCGGCACCGGACCTCGGCCGCGCCATCAACGGCACCAGCCTCTACATCCTCGACGACGCACTGCAACCCTGCGCCGTCGGTCTCCCCGGCGAGCTGTATATCGGTGGATTGAGCGTCAGCCGGGGCTACGCCGGCCAACCGGCGCTCACCGCCGAACGCTTCCTGCCGGACCCCTACGGCCCGCACCCCGGCAGCCGCATGTACCGCACCGGCGATCTCGTCGTGCAGCGCCACGGCGGCCGTCTCGACTACCTCGGCCGGGCGGACTTCCAGATCAAGCTGCGCGGCTACCGGATCGAACTCGGCGAGATCGAGTCGGTCCTCAAGGCCCACCCGGCGGTGCAACACGCCGTTGCCGTCACCCGCAGGATGGGTGCCGACGACCAGCTGGTCGCCTACGTCGAAACCACCCCGGAGTGGCTGGAAGGCCCCGCGCGCAGCGCCAAGGCGACCGAGCAGTGGCGGATGGTGTGGAACGAGACCTACGGCGAAACCGGCGACGGGGAGGAGCAGGACGACTTCAGCGGCTGGCTGAGCAGCATCGACGGCCAGCCCATGGGCAAGGGGCCGATGACCCGCTGGGCCGACGAGACCGCCCACCGGATCCTGCAGCTCTCCCCCAAACGGGTCCTGGAGATCGGCTGCGGCACCGGGATCATCGCGCGCCGCCTGGTCGAGGCGGTGGAGCACTACCACGGGATCGACTTCTCCGCCGAGGCGCTCCAGCAGACCCAGCGGCGCCTGGCGCGCCAGGGACAGCGCAACTTCTCCCTCAGCCGGTGTGCGGCCAGCGAGATCCCGCTCGACGGGCTGTCCACCGTCGATACCGTGGTGATCAACTCGGTCGCCCAATACTTCCCCTCGCTGAGCTACCTCGCCGAGCTCCTCGACCGCCTGGAACCCGCCCTCTCCCCGGCGGCGACGATCTTCCTCGGCGACCTGCGCCACCTCGGGCTGCTCGATCTGCTGCACACCCGCATCCAACTGCACGGCGCCGAGCCCTCGATGCCGGCACGGGAACTGCTCGATCGGGTGCGCAGCGCGGTCCGGGAGGAGCGCGAACTGCTGTTTGCGCCGACCGCCTTCCACGACTGGCGCATCGCCGGGAAGCGTCCGACCGCGGCGGGCGTGCAACTCAAGCCCGCCGGCCTCGACCCGGAACTCGGTGATTTCCGCTACGACCTGGTGCTGCAACTGGACAGCGCGCCCGACCGGCGCGGCGAGCTGCCCCGCGTCGAGGCGGATCCCGCGGACCCCAGCGGCAGCCTCGACACCGCCCTGCGCCAATACCCGCAAGGCTTCCGCATCGGCGGCCTGCCCAACACCCGCCTGCACGCCACCCACGCAACGCTGCGCCGGCTCGAAGGCGCCGACCCGGAACTCCCCCTGCACGAGATCGTGCGGGACGAGGATCGGCTGGACGATCGCGCCACGGATTCGCTGCAGCAGTACGAGGCGTGGGCGAGGAATGCCGGCGTCGACCTCCGCATCGCCTGGGACACCGCCGATGCGACCCGTCTGCAGGCGCTGGTGCAGCCGTCGAGCAACGCCACGGCCGACCGCTGGCTGTGGCTCGAACCCGGCGAGGAGGCGGCCGAACCGACCAATCAACCGGCGGTGGCCAGTGCCGAAAAGGGCCTGACGCAAGCCCTCATGGCGCAGCTCAGGGAGAAGCTCCCGGCCTACATGGTGCCCGCCACCCTGGTGGTCATGGAGCGGCTGCCGCTGACCCCCAACGGCAAGATCGACCGCGCCGCCCTGCCCACCCCCGACGCGGTCCTCAAACACGAGGCGTTCGTCGCCCCGGCGACGCCGCTGGAGATCGCCATCGCCGAGATCTGGAGCGAGATCCTCGGCCGCAGCCCGATCGGCAGCAACGACAACTTCTTCCACCTCGGCGGACACTCGCTGCTGGCGGTGCAGGTCATCGCCCGGCTGCGCGAGCGGGTCGGCCACGCCATCCCGCTGCAACGGCTGTTCGATGCACCGACCATCGCCGAGTTCGCGCGCCAGTTGGAGGGCGCCGAGGAGACCACCGCCGCAGGCACCGACCTCGTCGCGCTGCCACCGGAACGGCGCCGCCGCGGCCCGCTGACCCACCAGCAGCGCCAACTGTGGTTCATCGACCAACTGCACGGCCCCAACCCGACCTACCACGTCGGCAGCGTGGTGCGCGTCCACGGCCCGCTGGACCTGAGCGCCCTCGAACAGAGCATCCGCCTGATCGTCCGCCGGCACGACGCCCTGCGCACCAACTATCCCGTGGTCGACGGCGAACCGCTCGCCCTGGTTCATGACGAGCCCACCTTCGGCTGGTCGGTCGCCACCGCCACGGACCAGGTGACGGAACAGCGGCTGGTCCAGGCGGCGCTGGTCGCCCCGTTCGACCTCGCCACCGATCCGCTGCTGCGCTGCCAGGTCGTGCAGCTCGACGACCGGCAGTACGTCCTCGCCCTCACCCTCCACCACATTATCGCCGACGAGTGGTCGATCGCCGTGTTCCAACAGGAGCTGGCCGCCTTCTACCCGCGGTTGCGCGAGGGAAGCGCCCCCCAAACCGAACTGCTGGCGATCCAGTACGCGGACTACACCCACTGGCGCGACGAGCAGGCCCGCTCGGCGGCCTTTGCCGCCAGCGAGGACTTTTGGCAGGAGTGCCTGCGCGACGCGCCGCGGAGTCTCGAACTCCCCGGCGACCGCCCCCGCCCGGCCCAGTTGAGCGCCGCCGGTGCCCTCTACCACGCGAGCGTCGATGCCGAGCTGAGCGAGCGGCTGAAGCGGCTGTCGGTGCGCCAGGGGGTCACCCTGTTCATGTCCCTGCTCACCGGCTGGTCGATCCTGCTGGCGCGCCGGGCCGGGATCGACGACCTGGTGATCGGCGTGCCGATGAGCGACCGCAGCCGACCGGAGCTGGAGCGGCTGATCGGCTTCTTCGTCAACACCCTGCCGCTGCGCATCGACCTGGCGGGCAACCCGTCGAGCGCCGAGCTGCTGCAACGGGTGCGCGAGCGATCCCTGCAGGTGATGGCCCACCAGGGCGTGCCCTTCGACCGCATCGTGGAACTGGTGCAGCCCGAGCGCAGCCTGAGCCACTCGCCGCTCTTTCAGGTGGTGTTCGTGCTGCAGAACGCCCCCAAGGCGGAGCTGGCGTTCGGTGGGCTCGAACTCGAACTGCTGCCCAACGACGCGGCGGTGAGCAAGTTCGACGTCACCCTGTCGGTGGAAGAGAACGACGATCGGCTCGACTGCGTCGTCGAGTACAGCACCGAGCTGTTCGACGAGGCGACCATCGCCGCCATGATGGCCGAGCTGAAACTGCTGTGGCGCGGCATGGCGGACGCCCCCGACGCCCCGGTCGCCACCCTGGCGCTGCTCGACCCCGCCCGCCTGCACAGCGTGCTGGCGCTCCCCAACCCGCCGCTCGACGCCACCCCTGCCAACCACGACCCGCTCGGCGGGTGGCGCGCCCACCGGACCTCCACACCGGAGCAGCCGGCGCTGGCCCACGGCGACCTCCGGGTGAGCCACCGGCAGCTCGATCACTGGTCCGAGCAGATCGCCCGGCAACTGGCCCCACTGCACCTCGAATCCGGCTCGGTGATCGGCATCCACTGCGAACCCGAACCGGTGATGGTGGCGACGATGCTCGCCGTGCTCAAGGCCGGATTCGCCTACCTGCCCATCGTGCCGGGCACCCCGCCGCGCCGGGTGGAGGCCATGCTGGGCGCCGCGCGCTGCGCGGTGGTGTTCGATGCCGTCGGCGATCTCGAAACCGCGGTGCAGCGCCTGCAACCCGCTGCCTTCGACCCGTCGGATACGCCGGAGACGCCGCCGCGGCCCGCACCGGCGGCGGCCTCCCCCGCCTGCGTCATCTTCACCTCGGGCTCGACCGGCGAACCGAAGGCGGTGGCCATCAGCTACGGCAACCTCGCCGCCAGCGTCGAGGCACGCCTGCACCACTATCCGGAGGCCATGACCGGCCTCCTGCTGCTGCAGCCGTTCAACTTCGACGTCGCCACCGGCAGCATCCTCTGGTCGCTCAACGCCGGCGGCTGCCTGCACCTCGAACCGCGCGCCACCGCCCTCGACCCCGAGCGGCTGCTCGAGCGTATCGAGCGGTCGCGGGTCTCCCACCTGGTGCTGCTGCCCCTGCTCTACCAGCCGGTGCTGGCGCTGGCGCGCCCCGATCAATTGGCGGCGGTGCGCTGCGTGCTGGTCGGCGGCGAGGCGATGCCGGCCGACCTCCCCGTCCGCCACGCGGCCACCGCCCCCCAAGCATCGCTGTACAACGAATACGGCCCGACCGAGACCACGGTGATGTGCGCCGCCCACCGGGTCGACACCACCACCCCGCGGCTGCGCCAGCCGATCGGCAAGGCGCTCGGCCGCAGCCGGCTCTACGTCCTCGACGAGCACCTCTCGCCGCTGCCGGTCGGGGTCACCGGCGAGCTGTGCGTGGGCGGCCCCCAGGTCTCCCTCGGCTACCTGGGACGCCCCGCGGCCACCGCCGCGAGCTTCGTCCCCGACCCCTTCGGCGACCACCCCGGGGCGCGCCTCTACCGCACCGGCGACCGCGCCCGGCTCAACCGCGACGGGACCGTCGAGCTGCAGGGCCGCGAGGACGAGCAGGTCAAGATCCGCGGCCATCGCATCGAGCCCGGCGAGGTGGAGAGCGCCATCGCCGGCATCGGCCCGGTCGCCGAGGTGGCGGTGCGCGCGGTCGCCGTGGGCGACAGCAAGGCGCTCGCCGCCTACGTGGTCTACGACCGTCCCGACGCCCTCTCCGAGGAGCAGTTGCGCCGCGAGCTGGCCGAGCGGCTGCCCGACTACATGCTGCCCCAGGCGATCCTGATCCTCGAGCGGCTGCCGCGCACCGCCAACGGCAAGCTCGACCACCGCGCGCTGCCCGCCATCGCCCCCCGCGCCAACCACTTCTCGCTGCCGGAGTCCGACGCGGAGCGGCGCATGAGCGAGATCTGGTGCCGCGTGCTGGGCCGGCCGGCGGTGGGACGCCACGACAACTTCTTCGCCCTCGGCGGCGACTCCATCCTGACCATCCAGGTGGTCAGCCGGGCGCGCCGCGGCGGCTTCGCGCTCACCGCGAAACAGCTGTTCGAACACCAGACCATCGCCGAGCTCTGCGCGGTGGTCACCCTCACCGACGGCGGCGCGGAACGGCACCAGGACGAACCGCAGCAGTTCGCGCCGACGCCGATCCAGCAGTGGTTCCTCGCACGCTACGGCGACGCCCCCGACCACTTCAACCAGTCGCTGATGCTGCGCATCTCGCACCGGCTGGACGACGCCCTGCTCACCGACGCCCTCGCGGCGCTGCAACGCCGACACCCCATGCTGGGGGTGCGGCTCGGCGGCAACGCCGGCGACGGCTGGCGGCTCGACTACCGCGACGCACCGCCCCCGCAATTGGAGTCCATCACGGTCGACGGGCCCGCTGCACTCACCGCCGAGGCGGAGCGGCTGCAGGCGAGCCTGAGCCTGCGCGCCGGCCCGATCTGGCGCGCCGCCCGCTTCACCGGCCTCGACGGCGACGACCGGCTGCTGGTGGTGATCCACCACATCGCGGTGGACGGCGTATCCTGGCGCATCCTGGCCGAGGACCTGGAGGCCGCCCTCGGCGCCGGCGGCCAGCTGGCGGCCTCCGCCAGCCACGGCTTCGGCGCGTGGGCGCAGGCCCTGGACGCTTACCGGATCCCGGAGAGCCACCGGGAGTACTGGCTGGCGGCGGCGGCCCCCACCGCGATCCCCCTCGACCACGCTGCGGAGCCGGCGCAGCACAACCTCCACGGCGCCCAGGCCACGCTCGAGTTCACCCTGCCGGAGGCGCTCGGCCGGGCGCTCGCCGGCGCGGCGCCCAAGGCGCTGCGCGCCGGCATCCAGGACCTGCTGCTCACCGCCCTGCAGCACAGCTTCGCCGAGTGGAGCGGCGACCCGCTCCTCGGGGTCACCCTGGAGAGCCACGGCCGCCAGCCGTTGACCGAGGGGCTGGACATCTCCCACACGGTGGGCTGGTTCACCGCGGCGTTCCCGCTGCGGCTGGAGGCCGACCCCGCCCACGGGCCGATCGAACGCCTGCGCCGCGTCCGCCAGGCGAGACAACGGATCCCGCTGGACGGCATCGAGTTCGGCCTGCTGCGCTACCGCGATCCCGACCCCGCGGTGCGGGAGCAACTGGCCGCCGCGGAACACCAGCCGGTGAGCTTCAACTACCTGGGGCAGTTCAACCAGGAGGGCGGCTCCGCATACCTGCTGGGGGAGGCGCCGGAGCCGGTGGGCACCGAACACGGGGTGCGCGGCCCGCGCCCGCACCTGATCGACATCAACGGCTACTTCAGCGACGGCCGGCTCCAGCTGTTCTGGACCTACTGCCCCGCGCTCCACCGCGAGGAGACCGTCACCCGGCTGGCCGAGGGCATGCAGCGGGACCTCGAACGGCTGGTGGACGCGGCGCAGGCGGACGCGGCCCGCAGCCTCTACGTGCCCGCCGACTTCCCGCTGGCGCGGCTCGCCTGGGCCGACACCGAGGCGCTGTTCCAGCTGGCCGGGAACCGGGTCGCCAAGGCCTTCCCGCTCACCCCGATGCAGCAGGGGATGCTGTTCCACAGCGAGATCCGCCGCGACGGCGGCGCCTACATCGTCCAGTTCGTCTGCGACATCCACGGCGCGCTCGACCCTGCGCGGTTCCGCGCGGCGTGGCAGCGCACGCTGGAGCGGCACGACGCCCTGCGCATCTGCGTGCTCCCCCGCGAGGAGGACGACCCGCTGCAACTGGTGGTCGACGGCGTCGATCTGCCGTGGCGGGAGGAGGAGTGGCGCGGCCGGCCGCAAGCGGACCAGGAGGACGCCTGGCAGGCCCTGCTGGCCGCGGACCGGCAGCGCGGCTTCGACCCGCAGACGGCGCCGCTCATGCGCTGCACGCTGACGCGTCTGGGCGACGACGCGTGGCGCCTGCTGTGGTCCCAACACCACGTGATCAGCGACGGCTGGTGCCTGCCGATCATCCTCGGCGACGTCCTCGAGCAGTACCGCGGCCTGGGCGGGGAGACGCTCCCCCCCGCCCCGCCGCCGCCCTCCTACGAGCGCTACGTGGAGTGGCTCGCCGCACGCGACGAGGGCGAGGCCCGCGCCTTCTGGGGCGGCTACTTGGCGGGGCTGGAGCGCCCCTCGCTGATCGGCCGGCACCAGGACGGCGCCGCGCCGGAAGCGTTCGAGCGCGTGGAGCGGAGCCTCCCCGCCGCCCTCGGCGAGGCGCTGAGCGGCTTCGCCCGCGACCAGCAGGCAACCCTGAGCAATCTCGTCGAACTCGCCATCGGCACGCTGATCGGCCGCTGGACGCGGCGCAACGACATCGTCTTCGGCACCACGGTCTCCGGCCGCCCCGCCGAACTGGCCGGTGTCGAGCGGATGGTCGGGCTGTTCATCAACTCGGTGCCGATCCGCCTGCGCTGGTCCGCGCCGACCGCCGTCGCGGAGCTGTTGCAGTCGCTGCAGCATGGACAGCGCGAGCGGATGCCCTTCGAGTTCCTGCCGCTGGTCGAGGTGAGCGGGCTGGCCGGCTTCGGCGCGCGGCAGGTGCCCTTCGACTGCCTCTGCGTGTTCGAAAACTACCCGGTGGACGAGTCGCTGGGCGAGCAGCCGCTGCCCCTCGCATTCCGCAACGTCCAGGCCCTCGAACAGACCAACGTCCCCGCCACCCTGACGGTGCAGCCGGGGGCGCGGATCCAGCTCACCCTGCTGGCGTCGAACCACTGGTTCGAACCCGGCGCCGCCGACACCTTCATGACCGCGCTGGGCGCCCTGCTCGAAGGCCTGCCGAACCACGCCGCGAGCAGCGTCGACGACTGGGCGAACGCCGCGCTGGGCACGCTGGACGCCGACCTGGAGCGGCTCCGCCCGCACCGCCCCGACCTCGCCATGGCCGCCCCCGAAGCGACGCCCGAGGCGGTCTACGAGGCGCCGGCCGGCACCAGTGAGGAGACGGTCGCCGGCTACTTCGCCAAGGTGCTGGAGACCTCCGCGGTCGGACGCAACGACGACTTCTTCGAGCTCGGCGGCCACTCCCTGCTCGCCGGCCGCCTGGCGAGCCGGCTCTCGACCCATTTCGACATCGAGGTACCCATCGCCGCCGTCTTCGACCACGGCACGGTCCGCGGGATCGCGCAGTACATCGACAACCAGCTGTGGGCGACCCGGGAGGTCGAGGAGCTGGCCGAGGACGAAGAGGAATTTCTGCTGTGACCGATCTGCATGCCCTGGTCCAGCGGTTGCGCGAGTGCGGCGTCGCGGTGCGGCTCGAGGGCGACCAGTTGGCGGTGCGCGCGCCCAAGGGGGCGCTGAGCGCCGAATTGGCGGCGGAGCTGCGCGCCAACAAGGAGCGGTTGATCGAGTTCCTGCGCGAGGCGAAGGCCTCCAGCGAGCGGCAGCAGTCGCACATCGGCCCCGCTGATCCGGAGCAGCGGGACCGCGTCTCCGACGCCCAGCAGCGACTGTGGTTCCTCTATCAGCTGGAGGGGCCGACCCCGACCTACAACATGCCCCTCGGCGTGCGCATCGTGGGGGATCTCGACGTCGACCGGCTGGAGCGCGCCCTGATCACCATTGCCGAACGTCACGAGACCCTGCGCACCCGCTTCGTCGCCGATGGCGCCCGCTCCCACGCCCGCGCCCGCGCCGTCATCGACCCGCAACCGCAGCTGCGGCTCCGGACGCTGCCCCCCGGCGACCCCGCCCAACCCATCGAACAGCAGATCGCCGAGGCGAGCGACGCGGCGGCCCGGGTCCTGTTCCTGCTGCCCGAGGAGCACGCCGTCCAGGCGCGGCTCCTGCCGCTGAGCGACGGCAGCCACCTGCTGCTGGTCACCCTGCACCACATCATCGCCGACGGCTGGTCGATCGGGAACCTGATCGGCGAACTGAGCCGGATCTACCAGCGGCCGGAACGGCCGCTGCCGCCCCTGGAGATCCAGTACGCCGACTACGTGGCGTGGAGCCAGGCGGGCCGCGGGAGCCGCGAGGCGCACCTCGCCTGGTGGCGCGACTACCTGAAGGGGGCGCCGGACCAGACCCCGCTGCCCCTCGACGGGCCCCGCCCGGCACAGGCCAGCTACCGCGGCGCGGAGCTGCAGGCGCCGATCGAGGCGGAGCTGATGGCGGCGATCGAGCGCCTGGCGCGCACCACCGAGAGCACCGCCTACATGGTGAGCCTGGCCGGCTTCGCGCTCTTCCTGCAGCGGATCTGCGGGTCGGCCCAGGCCGACGAGCTGGTGATCGGCACCACCCTGTCGAACCGCAGCCTGCCCGAGCTGGAGCCGCTGATCGGGCTCTTCATCAACATGCTGCCGCTGCGCCTGGCGCCCGCCGGCGCCGACGACGTCGCCGGCCTCATCGCCGCGGTCAAGGACCACTACCTGGCCGCGCACGCACGCCGCGACATCCCCTTCGAGCGCATCGTGGAGGCGGTCAATCCGCCGCGCGCCCTCAACCATGCGCCGATCTTCCAGGTGGTCTTCGATCTGCAGAACCAGCCGGCGGCCGAGCTGACCCTCGGGGCGTGCGAACTCCACCCGGTCCCCCCCCGCGCCCAGCACGCCAAGTTCGACCTGTCGGTGGCCATCGAGAGTGACGAAGGCGGCGCCCATGCGCGCTGGAGCTGGAGCAGCGACGTGCTCACCCGGGAGACGGTGGAGCAGTGGGCCGCCTCCTATCTCGAACTCCTGCGCAACCTGGTGCGCGATCCGCGGCAGCCCCTGGCGCAGGTCGGTGCACTGACCCCCGCGGCCTCCCGCGCCTGGCTCGAGCGCCAGCGGCAGTGCCGGCGCGAGCTGCCCGAGCGCTGCTGGCTCGAGGCGTTCGACCGCCACGCCCTGGAGCAGCCGGAGCGGGTGGCGCTCACCGCCGGTGGTGAGACCCTCAGTTACGGCGCGCTGCGCGCGCGGGCCCGTTCGATCGCCGGCCGCCTGATCAACGCCGGGGTGCGGGCCGGCGACCGGGTGGTGGTGTTGCAAGAGCGGCACGCCGACCTGGTGGCGAGCCTGCTGGCGGTGCAGTACAGCGGGGCGGCCTACGTGCCGGTCGATCCGGGCTACCCGGAAGAGCGCCTGCGCTGGGTGTTGGAGGATGCCGAGCCGGCCCTGGTGCTGACCGAGCGCGGCTACCGCGATCTCGAAGCGCTGCAGGGCATCGACTGCCTGTGCGTCGAGGAGATCGGCGCCGCCGCCGGCGACGCCCCCCTCCCCGGCCCCACGCCGGGGGAGCTCGCCTACCTGATCTTCACCTCGGGCTCCACCGGCCGGCCCAAGGGGGTGCAGATCGAGCACCGCGCGCTGGCCAACTTCCTCCGCTCCATGGCGCGCGAGCCGGGCCTGGGCAGCGACGACGTGCTGCTGGCGGTGACCACGGTCTCCTTCGATATCGCCGGCCTCGAGCTGTTCCTGCCGCTGATGGTCGGCGCCCGGCTGGTCCTCGCCGACCGGATGACCGCGGTCGACGGCCGCGCGCTGCTGGCGATGCTCGACCAGCACGGGGTGACCTGCCTGCAGGCCACCCCGAGCACCTGGCGCCTGCTCCTCGACGCCCGCTGGCGCAACGCCGACGGACTGAAGGCGCTGTGCGGCGGCGAGGCGCTGCCCAAGGGGCTGGCCGAGCAGATCTGCGCCACCGGCGCCGAGCTGTGGAACCTCTACGGCCCCACCGAGACCACGGTCTGGTCCGCCGCGCGGCGGATCGCGCTGCCGCTGCTGACCAGCGCCTCCGGCAACGAACCGGTCGGCCCGGGCATCGACAACAACTACCTCTATGTGCTCGACGAGCGCGGCGAGCTGGCCGGCCCCGGCTGCGTCGGCGAGCTGTGGATCGGCGGCCTGGGGCTGGCGCGCGGCTACTGGCGGCGTCCGGGACAGACCGCCGAGCGCTACCGCCCCGACCCCTTCGCCGACACCCCCGGGGCGCGGATGTACGGCACCGGCGACCTGGTGCGGGTGCGTACCGACGGCAACCTCGACTTCCTCGGCCGCATCGACAATCAGGTCAAGCTGCGCGGCTTCCGCATCGAGCTCGGCGAGATCGAGTCCGCCCTGTTGGAGCACCCCGAGGTGAGCGCGGCGGTGGCGCTGGCGGTCGGCGACGACGCGGCGACCCGCCAGCTGGTCGCCTTCGTCGAGTCGCCGCGGGGCGACGTCGACTTCAAGGCGCGGCTGCGCCAGCGCCTGCCCCACTACATGGTGCCGGGCAGCGTCGAGGCGCTCCCCGCCCTGCCGCTGACCCCCAACGGCAAGGTCGACCGCAAGGCGCTGGCCGCCTCGGCCACCCGCGCACCCACCCCCGCCACGCCGACCCTGGCCGCCGACGGGATCCAGCGGCGGATCGCGGAGATTTGGTCCGCGGCCCTCGGCGTGGCCTCCCCCGACATCGACACCAACGTCTTCGACCTGGGGGCCCACTCGCTGATGCTCGCCCAGGTGCAGGGCGCGCTGGAGCAGGCGCTGGGGCGCCCCATCGAGCTGGTCGAGCTGTTCCGCCACCCCACCATCCGCACCCTGGCGGAACACCTGGAGAGCGGACCGCAGGCCGCGCCGGCGGCGCGCGACCGCCCCACTCAGGTCAGCGGAAACCGGGAGATCGCGGTCATCGGCATGGCCGCGGTGCTGCCCGGCGCCGCCGACGTCGAGGCGTTCCGGGAGCTGCTGGAGAGCGGCGCCGACGGGATCCGCCGCTTCAGCGCCGAGGAGCTGCGCGCCGCGGGGCTGGACGAGGCACTGATCGGCGCGCCCAACTTCGTCCCCGCCCAGGGCGCGATCGACGGCATCGAGCAGTTCGACGCCCGCTACTTCGGCTACAGCCCGGCCCAGGCGCGGCTCATCGACCCGCAGCAGCGCCTCTTCCTGCAGACCGCGGTGCACGCGCTGGAGAACGCCGGCTACGCGCGCTTCGACCGGCCGCAGAACATCGGCGTGTTCGGCGGCTGCGGCCAGAACGACTACCTGATCGAGCACCTCCTGCCCTACCTCCAGAACGGCCACGAGCAGGAGGCCTACGACGCCATGGTGGCCTCGGAGAAGGACTTCCTGACCACCCGCGTCTCCTATCTGCTCAACCTCACCGGCCCGAGCCTCGACATCCAGACCGCCTGCTCGTCGGGGCTGGTCGCCCTCCACGTCGCCTGCCGTGCGTTGCGCGCCGCCGAGTGCGAGATGGCACTGGCCGGGGCGGTGGCGCTGCGCGTGCCCCAGGCCAACGGCCACCTCCACCAGGAGGGGATGATCGTCTCCGCGGACGGCCACTGCCGCGCCTTCGACGCCGACGCCGCGGGGACGGTGTGGGGCAGCGGCGTCGTCGCCCTGGTGCTCAAGCCGCTGGAGCGGGCGCGGGCCGACGGCGACCGGCTGCTCGCGGTGATCAAGGGCAGCGCCGTCGGCAACGACGGTGCCGCCAAGGTCGGCTTCACCGCGCCGGGCGTCGACGGCCAGGGCGCGGTGATCCGCGCCGCCCTGGCCGACGCCGGGGTCACTCCCGACGAGATCGGCCTGATCGAGGCCCACGGCACCGCCACGGCGCTCGGCGACATGATCGAGTTCAGCGCGCTGAAGGCGCTGTGGCGCGGCAGCGAGCGCCGTTGCGCCCTCGGCTCGGTCAAGTCCCAGATCGGCCACCTCAACAGCGCCGCCGGCATGGCGGGGCTGCTCAAGGCGCTGCTCGCCGTGCAGCACGGCGTGATCCCCCCCTCGCGGGACTTCCGGCGGCCCCACCCGAAGCTGGGCTTCGACGACGCCCCGTTCCGGGTGCCCACCGTCGCCGAGGCGTGGCCCGAAGACCGCGACGTCCGGCTGGCGGGGGTCAGCTCCTTCGGCATCGGCGGCACCAACGCCCACGTCATCGTCGCCGCGGCCACGGCGCCGCAGGAGAGCGTCCGGGAAGGGGGCTATCCGCAGGTGTTGCCGCTGTCGGCCAAGGAGCCCGCGGCCCTCGACGACCTGTGCCGCAACGCGGCGGGGATCTGGCAGGAACAACCAACCGACCTGCGCGACCTCGCCTGGACCCTCTCCGCCGGCCGTACGCCGTTCGCCCACCGTGCGGCGGTGGTGGCCGGCGACCCCGCCCACGCCGCGGCCCAGCTGCTGCGCGGCGGCGCGGAGGTGATGCGCGGGGATACCCCGTCCAAGCCCCGCGCCACCGCGTTCCTCTTCCCCGGACAGGGCGCCCAGTCGGCGGGCATGGCGCGCGGGCTGTACCGGCGCTTCGCGGCGTTCCGCGAGGCCCTCGACGCCTGCGCCGCGCTCCTCGACGCCCGGCTCGGGATCGATCTGGTCGCCCTCACCTGTGACGACGCGCCGACGCCATCGGCGACCGGCGACGACCAGCCGATCGATCCCCCGATCGATCAGACCTGGCTGACCCAGCCCGCGCTGTTCGCCGTCGAATACGCCCTGGCGCAGCTGTGGCTCTCCTGGGGCCTGCGACCGTCGGCGGTGATGGGCCACAGCCTGGGGGAGATCACCGCGGCGTGCCTCGCCGGGGTCTTCGACCTGCCCACCGCCGCCGAGATCGTCTGCCGGCGCGGGCGGATCTGCTGGGAGCAGCCCCGCGGCTCGATGCTCGCGGTGAACGCCGCGGTCGAGGCGGTGCGCGCGCAGCTCCCGCCGGAACTCGACGTCGCCGCGGTCAACGGCCCGCTCGCCACCGTGGTCGCCGGGGCGGACGAGGCGGTCGACCGGTTCGAACGCGAACTGCGCCTGGCGAAGATCCCCTGCACCCGGCTCAAGGTATCCCACGCCTTCCACTCCCGCCGGATGGCCGGTGGCATCGCGGCGTTCCGCGCCTTCCTGGCGGAACAGCCGCTCCACCCGCCCACCCTGCCGCTGGTCTCCAGCCTGACCGGCGAGTGGCTGAGCGACGACGAGGCGACCAGCCCCGACTACTGGGCCGACCAGCTCGGCGCGCCGATCCGTTTCCTGCCGGGCGCCCGCCTGCTCGCCGCGGAGCCCGACCGCCTGCTGCTCGAGGTGGGGCCCGGACAGGTGCTCTCCGGCCTGCTGCGCGAGGTGGTCGACGACGCCGCCCGGGTGGTGGCCGGGACCTCCGAGGAAAACTCCCTGCTGCGGGCCGCCGCCACCCTCTGGTGCCGCCATGCCGAGGTCGACCTGTCGCGCACGCTGGGCGACGCCGCCACCCCGCCCCGCCGCGTGGCGCTACCCCCCTACCCGTTCCGCGCCGAGCGACACTGGATCGAGCGCGGCGCCAGCGCCTCCCCCGCCGCCCGGCGGCTGCCGCTGGAGGAGTGGTTCTCGCTACCGTGGTGGCGCCCCGCCCCGCTCGCCCCCAGGCGCGTCCGCGAGATCCGGTGGCAGCTCGACGGCCCCCTCCCCGAGCGCGTCCGGGCGCTGGCCGGGCAGCTCCCCCTGGCGGGGAGCGCGGACCTGCAACGGCTCGCCGACGACCCCGCGGGGAGCGGCCTGCTGGTGGCGCTCGACGAGGCCGATCACGCCTGCCTGCGGCTGACCTCGCTGCTCAAGGCGTGGACCGCCGCCTACCCCGGCAAGCCCCTGCGGCTGCGCGTGCTCGCCCCGCCGCTCCACGCCGTCGCCCCCGACGAGACCCCCGACCCGCAACTGGCCGCCCTGCGCGGCGTGGTCCTGGTCGCCGCCCAGGAGCACCCGTCGCTCGATATCCGCTGCATCGACAGCGACACCCTGCGTGCCGAACAGGCCGCAACGCTGGTGGCGGAACTGGCCGCGGAGCTGGCACTGGACGACGCCCCGCGCTTCGTCGCCTACCGCCACGGACAGCGCTTCGTGGCGGAGAGCAGCCCGCTGGTGCTGCACGGCGACGACGCCCCCCCCGCCCTCCTCACCCCCGGCGGCACCTACCTGATCACCGGCGGCAGCGGACGCATGGGGCTGGCCATCGCGCGCTACCTGACCGCCCGCTGCGACGCCCGGGTCGTGCTGGTCTCGCGGCGACCGCCCGCCGAACTGCCGGCGGAGCTGGGGGAAAAGGCGCTGGCGTTCGCCGCCGACGTCGGCAACCCCCGCCAGGTCGAGGAGCTGTTCGAGCAGATCGGACGCGCGGGGCTGACCATCGACGGCGTGTTCCACGCCGCGGGCGACCCCAACCGGATCGGCTCGCTCGAGGAGTGCCCGGAGCAGTGGCCGTGGCCGGCGGTGGCGACCAAGCTCGACGGGGCGCGCCAACTGGCCCGGCGGCTCGCCGGGCAGGCGCGCTTCGGCGTGCTGATCTCCTCCCTGGCCAGCCAGCTCGGCGGTCTCGGCTACACCGAATACGGCGCCGCGAACGCCGCGCTCGATGCCCTCGCCTACGAACTGAGCGCCGCCGGCGGCCTCCCCTGGGTGGCGATCGACTGGGACGCCTGGCGCTTCCGCGACGATCAGCCCGCGGAGTGGATCGGCCCCGACGAGGGGGTCGAGGCGCTCGACCGCATCCTCCACGCCATGCCGATGCGCCAGGTGGTGGTCTCCACCCTGCCGCTGGCGGAGCGGGCGCGGCACTTCGCGCCCCCCGCCGCCAGCGCCGTGTCCACGCCCGACCTCGCGCTGCCGACGCTGGCCGGACTGACCCCGACCCAGTCGGTGATCACCGGGGTGTGGCAGGCGCTGCTCGGCCACCCGCGGATCGGGCTCGACGACGACTACTTCACCCTCGGCGGGGATTCGCTGCTGGCGGTGCGCATCGTCGAGGCGCTGCGCAGCCACCTGCAGCGGCCGCTGGGCATGGCGGCGATCGTCCAGCACCCGACGATCCGCGAGCTGGCGGCGGCGATCGACGGCCGCGCCGACCTCAGCACCTCGATCCGCGTGCGCATGAACGCCAGCGACGGCGAGCGGCGCATCGTCCTCCTGCCCGGCACCGGCGGCGGCGTCATGTACCTCACCGCCCTCGCCCGGGCGCTCGGCGAGAAGGGCTATCGCTGCGAGGGACTGCAGGCGCGCGGCCTGAACGCCGAGCACCCGCCGCGCGACACCATCGAGGAGATCGCCGCCGACAACCTCGCCGAGCTGGAGATCGGGGAGGGGCAGGAGGTGACCCTCATCGGCCACTCCCTCGGCGGCTGGGTGGGCCTCGAGATGGCCCGCCAGCTGGCCGCGCGGGGACTGTCCGCGCCCTCCCTGGTGGCGCTGGACGCGGCGGCCCCCGCCGAGCGCAGCAACGACGCCCTCAAGGGGTGGAGCGACGCCCAGTGGGTCGCCTCGGTGGCCGACAACATCTTCCGCTCCACCGGCAGCGACGCCGCGGTCAGCAGCGAGGCGCTGGAGGGGCTGGAGTGGCCGGCGCTGATCGCCTGGCTGCACCGCGAGATGGTCGGCCTGGGACTGCTCCCCGGCGACGGTGACGAGCGGCTGGTGGAGGGCATCGTGCAGGTCTTCCGGCGCCAGGCGCAGATCTCCTACGCACCGCGGACCGACGCGGTGACCTCCATCGCCCTGATCCGCGCGGAGCAGCCCCTGGAGGAGTTCCTGCGCGGCATCCCCGCCTCCTTCGCCGCGGACCCGACCTGGGGATGGGGCCAGCTTTCGACCACCCCGGTCACGGTCACGGACACCCCCGGCAACCACCTCGACATGGTGGCGCCGGGGCGGGTGCGGGCACTCGCGGATCGCATCGACCAACTACTGAACAGCAGCAGAAGGACCCTCGGATGAGCACTGTCGCAGCCCTCAGGACCAACCCCAGACCCGCGGAGTGGGATCAGCTGCCGGGCACCCTGCCCGAGGCGCTGCTGGCGGCCGACCCGGACACCCCGCTGATCTTCGCCGACCACCAGGGCCGCGAGCGCGCCTCGTGCTACGGCGAGCTGGTGGCGCAGGCGCGCCGCACCGCCTCCGGCTGGCGCGCACAAGGCGTCGCCCCCGGCACCAAGGTGCTGCTCCAGCTCTCCCACAACGAGCAGATCCTGCCCGCCTTCTGGGGCTGCCTGTTCGCCGGCCTGGAGCCGGTCATCGTGCCGGTGCCGGTCGCCTACGACCTGCCCGGCCGGCAGGTCGAGCAGTTGCAGCACCTGTACGACCTGCTCGAATGCCCGCTGATCCTGACCAACGAGGAGCACGCCGCGGCGGTCCGCCGCTCACCGGGCCTCACCCTGCTGCACGACGCCGGCTTCTTCGACCTCGACGAGCTGGGCCGCAGCGCGGACGACGGCGTCACCCACCGGGCAAGCCCCGAGGACGTCGCCTTCTACACCCTCTCCTCGGGGAGCACCGGCCTGCCCAAGGCGGTCACCCTGACCCACCGCAACATGATCTCCCGCGGCCGCGGCGCCAACCAGCTGTGCGGCAACCGGCGCGAGGACGTGATCCTCAGCTGGCTGCCCTTCGACCACATCGGCAACATCTCGGCCTACCACGTCAGCCCGATCCTCACCGGCAGCAAGCTGGTCTACCTGCCGAAGGAGTTCGTGCTCGCCAAGCCGCTGCGCTGGCTCGACTGGATCGACCGCCACCGGGTGACCCACACCTGGGCGCCCAACTTCGCCTTCGGCCTGGTGAGCAAGGCGCTCAAGGGGGCGAGCGGCGCGTGGGACCTCTCCTGCCTGCGCGGCCTGCTCAGCGCCGGCGAGCTGATCGCCCACACCACCGCCACCGAGTTCCTCGCCGCCACCGCACCCTACGGCCTGCGCCCCGAGGCGCTGATCTCGGCCTTCGGCATGGCGGAGGTGTGCTCGGGGGTCAACTACCACCTGCCGGCGGCGGGCGACGGCCTGCGCTTCGCCCACCTCGACCGGCGTCACCTCGACGGGACGATCCGGCGCACCGCCGCCGACGACCCCTACGGCATCTCCTTCGCCAGCCTCGGGCCGATCGCCCCCGGCATGGCGATGCGCATCGTCGGCGAGGAGGAACGCATCTGCGACGAGGGCGAGATCGGGCGTTTCCAGCTCAAGGGCGACGCCCTGATGAAGGGCTACTACCGCAATCCGGAGGCCAACCGCGCCTTCACCGCGGAGGGCTGGTTCGACACCGGCGACGCGGCGTTCATCGTCGACGGCGAACTCTACCTGGTCGGGCGGGCGGGCCTCGGCATCATCGTCAACGGCGCCAACCTCTCCAACGCCGAGGTGGAGAGCGCGGTCGAGGAGGTGGCCGGGGTCGAGCCCTCCTACACCGCCGCCTGCACGGTGTTCCCGCCGGGCAGCGAAGAGCTCAAGCTGGCGGTGTTCTACCACCCCGCCGACGGCCTCTCCGCCGACGACGCGGCGACCCTGCCGCGGCGCATCCAGGCACGCATGTCGAAGCACCTCGGGGTGCGCGCCGATTTCCTGATCGCCCTCGACAAGGAGCAGGTGCCGAAGACCGAGATCGGCAAGATCCAGCACAAGCGGCTGATCCAGCGCTTCCAGGCGGGGGAGTTCGCCGACGCCGTCGCGCTGCAGTCGCTGACCTCGGCGGAGGAGCACGCCGCCAACAGCGGCGGCGGGCTCGAAGGGGAGATCACCCGGATCTGGTACGACCTCCTGCCCGCCACCCGGATCACCCCCGAGGACAACTTCTTCGAGCTCGGCGGCGACTCGCTGGCCCTGATGCAGGCCCTCGACCGCATCAACGAGGCGGCCGGGGCGTCGCTCGCCCTGGTCGACCTGTTCAAGTACACCACCATCGCGGCGCTGGTCGCCGCCATCGAGGGGAGCGGCGAGGCGCCGGCCACCGAGCGGGCGCAGCGGCGCGCCGGCATTCGCCGCCGCCTTTCGTCGGCGGCGGCGAGCCGGGACATCGCGGTGATCGGCATGGCCGGCCGCTTCCCGGGGGCCGACAACCTCGAGGAGTTCTGGAACAACCTGGTCGCGGGGGTCGAGTCGATCACCCGCTTCGACGACCGGGCGCTCGAACGCAGCGGCTTCAGCCGCGGCGTCTACGACCGCCCCGAGTACGTCAAGGCGAGCCCGATGCTGAAGGACGCGCGGCGCTTCGACGCCGAGTTCTTCGGCTACTCGCGCCACGACGCGGAGCTGATGGACCCCCAGCAGCGCCAGTTCCTGGAGTGCGCCTGGGAGGCGTTCGAGGACGCCGGCTACGACCCGACCACCTATCCCGGCACCGTCGGGGTCTACGCCGGGGCGGCGATGAACACCTATCTGTTCAACAATGTCCTGCCCAACCGGCACACCCTCGACCCCAACGACGACCTCGCCATCGCCACCCTCGACTCGATGGGCGGCTTCATGGCCATGGTCGGCAACGACAAGGACTACCTCACCACCCGCGTCTCCTACAAGCTCAACCTGGGGGGGCCGAGCGTCAACGTGCAGACCGCCTGCTCCACCGGGCTGGTGTGCATCCACATGGCCTGCCAGGCGCTGCTCGCCGGCGAGGCGGACCTGTTCCTCGCCGGCAGCTCCTCGATCCAGTCCCCCGAACAGGCCGGCCACCTCTACCAGACCGGCATGATCGTCTCCCCCGACGGCCACGTCCGCTCCTTCGACGCCAAGGCCGGCGGCACCATCTTCGGCAGCGGGGTGGGCGCGGTGCTGCTCAAGCGCCTCGACGACGCCATCGCCGACGGCGACCACATCCACGCGGTGGTCAAGGGCACCGCGATCAACAACGACGCCGGCGCCAAGGTCGGCTACATGGCGCCGAGCAGCGAGGGCCAGGCGATCGCCGTCGGCGAGGCCCTCGCCATCGCCGAGGTGCCGGCCGAGACCATCGGCCTGGTCGAGGCCCACGGCACCGGCACGGTGGTGGGCGACCCGATCGAGTTCGACGGCCTGCGCCAGGTGTTCCGCAGCGGCACCGACAAGAGCGGCTTCTGCGCCCTCGGCTCGGTCAAGGCCAACGTCGGCCACCTGCAGATCACCTCCGGGGCGGCCGGCTTCATCAAGACCGCGCTGGCCGTCGAACACGGCCGGATCCCGCCGCTGGTCCACTTCGAGTCGCCCAACCCGGCGCTGGCGATCGAGGACTCCCCGTTCTTCATCAACACCGAGACCATCGACTGGCCGCTGGCCGGCCCGCGCCGGGCGTCGGTCAACTCCCTGGGCATCGGCGGCACCAACGCCCACGTCGTGCTCGAGCAGGCCCCCGCCCTCGCCGCGCGCGACCTCACCGGCGACCGCCCGGCGCACCTGCTGCTGCTCTCGGCGCGCACCCCCGAGGCGCTGCGCACGCTGGCGACCCGCTACCGCGACCACCTCGCCGCCCACCCGGAGCAGCCCCTCGGCGACGTCTGCTTCACCGCCAACCTGGGGCGCAAGCGGTTCGCCCACCGACTGGCCGTCCACGGCGGCAGCCACGCGGCGCTGGTCACCCAGCTCGAGCGCTGGCTGGCCGCCCCCGACGCCGCCAACGCCAGCGCCGGCGAGGCCGAGGCCGGCGTCGCCTTCCTGTTCACCGGCCAGGGCTCCCAGTACGTCGGCATGGCCGGCGAACTCTACGCCACGCAGGCGGAGTTCCGGCGCGAGCTCGACCGCTGCGCCGAGCTGTTCGCCGCCGCGATGGGGATCGACCTGATCGAGCTGGTCACCTCGCCGGAGGTCGACGAATCGCGGCTCACCCTCACCCGCCACGCCCAGCCCGCCATCTTCTCGGTCGACTACGCCCTGGCGCGCCTGTGGCAATCCTGGGGCGTCGAGCCCGACTACCTGCTCGGCCACAGCCTCGGCGAATACGTCGCCGCCTGCATCGCCGGCGTCTTCTCGCTGGAGGATGCGGTCAAGCTGGTGAGCACCCGCGCGGAGCTGATGCAGGCGGAGCCGGCGGGCGGCGAGATGTGGGCGCTGACCTGCGACGCCAAGACCGCCCGCTCGCTCATCGGCGGCCGCGGCCAGGACCTGGCGCTGGCCGCCGACAACGCCCCGCAGAGCGTGGTCATCGCCGGCGCCGCGACGGCGCTCAACGAGCTCGCCGCGGAGCTGGAGCGCCGCGACATCCAGTACCAGAAGCTGCCCACCTCCCACGCCTTCCACAGCCCGCTGATGCGCGCCGCCGCCGAGCGCTTCGAACAGGCCGCCGCCGAGGTCCGCTTCCACCCGCCGCAGATCCCGCTGATCGCCAACCTCACCGGCAGCGTGGCGTCGGAGGAGATCACCTCCGCCGACTACTGGGCGCAACACATGCTGCGCACGGTGCAGTTCCGCCAGTCGATGACCACCCTGGAGAGCGCGGGGGTAGCGGTGATGCTCGAGGTCGGCCCCAAGCCGATCCTGCGCGGTCTCGGCGCCCAGTGCCTGCCCGAGGCGGAAGGTTGGCTGCACTCGCTGCACCCCCGCCAGCCGGCCTGGGATGCGCTGCTGGGCGCCGCCGCCGAACTCGCCCGCCGCGGCCGCCTCGACCCGGCGCGCTTCGATGCCGGCTACCCGCGCCGCCGGGTGCCGCTGCCCACCTACCCCTTCGCCGCCACCCGCTACTGGCTCGAACCGCCGGAGACGGCCGCCCGCCATCCGGGCGGCGAGAGCAGCCGCAACCTGCTCGGCGAGCGGCTGCCCCTGCCCGGCCTCGCCGCGGTGGTCTTCGAGAACCGCTTCGACCCGCTGCGCCTGCCGGTGCTGCGGGACCACCTGGTCCACGACGTGGTGGTGGTCTCCGCCGCCTGTCTGGTCAACATGATGCTGGAGGCGTCGCAGACCCGACACCCCCACAGCAACGCCTTCGAGCTGCACGACGTGATGTTCGAGCGCCCGCTGATCGTGCAGGAGGAGGAGGAGCGCGACGTGCAGACCGTCATCGCCGAGGACGGCGAGGCGGTGGAGATCCAGAGCCTGGTCGAGCGGCGGGGCGACACCGCACTGCGCCACGTCTCGGGGCGGATCCGCGCCGCGCAGCCGCAACACGCACGGCGCGACCCGGCGGAGCTGCTGCGCAGCTGCCCCGAGACGCGGCTGCCGACCACCGTGATGGCCCAGCTCAAGGAGCGCAACTTCACCCTCGGGCCGAGCTACCGTTGGATGTCCGCCCTGCACCTGGGCGGCGACCAGGCCGTCGCCGAACTCAAGCTGCCCGGCCGCCTGGGTGGATTAGCGGCCGACACCGTCCCCCACCCGGGACTGCTCGACACCTGCTTCGGCCTGCTGCTGGCCACCGCGCGCATCCCCCAGGGGAGCACTTGGCTGCCCTTCGGCATCAACCGCCTCCACTGGACCGGCGCCTCGCCGGCCGCGGCGCGCTACGCGACGATCACCGTGCGGCCCGAGTCCAACGACGAGCTGGTGGTCTGCGACGGCTGGATCCTCGACGGCGAGGGGCGCGTGCTGGTCGCCATCGACGGTCTGCAGGGGCGGCCGATGCAGCCGCTGGCGACCCTGCCCCAGGCGCCGGTCAAGAGCACCACGCGATACGCCTCCCACTGGCAGGCGCTGCCCGCCGCGAACGGCGCGCAGAGCCCCGCGCGCTGGCTGATCCTCGGCAACGTCCCGCTGGCACAGGAACTCGGCGCGGAGCTGACCGCGGCGGGGCACACCGTCAGCTTGGCCGACGACCCTGCGACCCACACCGACGAGGTGGATGGCGTGATCAGCCTCCAGGCGCTAGCCCACGCTTCTCACCAGCTTCCTACTGCGGACGCCGATCCTCCCGCTGTGACGGGGCGTGCTCCCTCCGGGCTCCTCAACATAGGGGCAGCTATGCCTTCGTCGCCCTCCAGTCCGCGCGCCCCGTCACAGCGGGGTCTCGGCGCCCTCGCTACGGAAGCTGGTGAGAAGCGCGGGCTAGAGCCGGCCGACGAGGAGTTCTCCGCGCTCTACCGCAACCTCGCCTCGCTGCAGTTCTTCGCCGCCCGCGGCAACACCCTCCCGCGCGGCTTCTGGCTGGTCTCGTTCCAGGGCGCCGCGCTGTCGCCCGAGGAGGTGCCGGATCCGGCGCAGGCGAGCCTGCACGGGCTCTGCCTCAGCGCCCGCCACGAACACCCCGAGCTGAACCTGCGCCGGGTCGACGTCGCAGCCGGGGTCTCCGCCGCCGATCTCGCCCGCCTGGTCGGCGCCGCGCCCGCGGCGGCCGCCGAGTCGCCGATCCTCGCCCTGCGCGGCGAGCGGCAGTGGCAGCAGAAGCTCACCCCCGCGACGCTCACCGACGGCGCCCCCGATCCGCTGTTGCGCCCGGATCGCAGCTACCTGATCACCGGCGCCCACGGCGCCCTCGGGCAGATCGTCGGCGACTGGCTGCTGCGTTGCGGCGCCCGCCACCTGGTGCTGCTCGCCCGCTCCCAGCCCCCCGCCGAGCGGCGCGAGGCGCTGGACAAGCTGGCCGCCGGCGGCATCACCGTCACCTATGCCGAGTGCGACCTGGCGGACCCCGCGCAGGTCGAGGCGATCATGCGCCGGCCCGAGCTCGAGGCATTTCCGCCGGCGGGGGTCTTCCACTGCGCGGGTGTGCTCTACGACCGGCCCCTCACCGAGTCGACCGCGGAGGACGTCCACCGGGTGCTCGCCGGCAAGGCCCTCGGCGCCAAGCACCTCGACGCGGCGATCCCCGCGGAACACCCGCTGGACTACTTCGTGCTGTTCTCCTCGGCGGCCTCGGTCCTCGGCAACGGCGGCCAGATCGCCTATGCCGCGGCCAACGCCTATCTCGACGGCCTGGCCCATCGGCGCAAGGCGCAGGGCCTCGCCGCCAGCGCCATCAACTGGGGCCCGTGGGCGGGCGACGGCATGGCCTCCCACACCGTCGCCGCGCGCCAGCTGGCGGCGCAGGGGATCGCGCCGATCGCGGCGGCCTCGGCGCTGCGCGGGCTGGCCGACGTGCTCGCCGGCGGGGAGGCCCAGGCGGCGCTGCTGGAGTGCGACTGGGCGGTCTACGCCGACGCCGTGCCGGCCAACGTCGGCGTGCTCGACCCGCGCATGGTGGGCGAGGCCCGGCCCAAGCCGGCCAAGCACAGCGCCATCGTCGTGCCGGCGATGGACTTCTCCGCGCTCGCCCGGGGGGACCAGCGCGACGCCCTCCAGCGCCTGGTCACCGAGAGCCTCGCCGACACCCTGGCGATCGGCGACCCCGGCTCGATCCCGACCGGCCAGCCGATGACCGAGCTGGGTCTCGACTCGCTGCTGCTGGTGCAGTTGCGCAACAAGATCAGCCGGGCGCTCGGCGCCTCCCTGCCGATCGGGATGATGTTCAGCTATCCCACCGTCGAGGCGCTGGTGGCGTTCCTGGAGACCCAGGTCGCCACCACCGAAGCGCCGGCGACGGCTGGCGACGCGCAGGCGCAGGAGGAGGTGGAGGCCCTGCCCCGGGTCGAAGAACAGGCCGAGTCGCTGCTCAGCGAACTCGATCAGCTACTCAACGGTTAAGTCACTAGGTTACGCGGTCCGCTCATCATGAAGTTCAACGCCTGGGTCACCTGCCCATCCCCCAAGCCCGATGCGCGACTGCGCATGTTCTGTCTGCCCTTCGCCGGTGGCGGCGCCTCGGTCTACCAGCCGTGGGGCAAACGCTTCGGCCCCGACATCGAGGTCTGCTCCATCCAGTTGCCGGGCCGGGAGAACCGCGCCTCCGAACCGGCGTTCCGCGACATCCAGGCGCTCGCCGGGCTGCTCGCCAACCAGTTGGCGCTCTACCTCGACAAGCCCTACCTGATCTACGGCCACAGCATGGGGGGGCTGCTCACCTTCGAGGTGCTGCGCCAGCTCCAGGACGGCGGCTACCCGCTGCCGCAGGTCGCCTTCATCGCCGCCCACCGCGCGGCCCACCTGCCGCCCCGGCGGCGGCCGCTGTTCGGACTCGACGACCGTCAGTTCATCCAGAAGGTGAGCGATTTCGGCGGTTTCCAGCAGGAGATCCTGGTCAACGAGGAGCTGCTCAACTTCGTCCTGCCCACCCTGCGCGCCGACTTCGAGGCGTGCGACGGCTACCGGTACGAGCCCGGCGCCCCCGTCGACTGCCCGCTGGTGGCGATCTCCGGCGCCCACGACCTGGAGGTCCCCCCCGAGGACATGGACCCCTGGCAGGAGCACACCCTGCACCCGCTCCACCACGTCACCCTGGATGCGGGTCACTTCTTCCTCAAAACCCACGCCGACGCGCTGATCGACCAGCTCCAACGCTACGCGTCGCAACAACTCCCCGAGTAATGCCCCGTGAACCATCCGGAAGATCCCAGCATCGACAAGTATCGGGCGACCCTGCAGAAGGCCCGTGACACCATCGCGGCGCTGATCGAGGAGAACGCGGCGCTCAAAAAGCGCGAGCCGATCGCCATCACCGGCCTCGCCTGCCGCTTTCCCGGCGGCGCCAACGACCCGGAGGCCTATTGGCAGCTGCTCGAGCGCGGCGCGGACGGCGTCTCGGAGATCGGCGAGGAGCGCTGGCCGGTGGAGCGCTACCTGAGCGCGGACAAGGATGCGCCGGGCAAGATGTACACCGGTCGCGCCGGGCTGATCACCCAGCCGGTGGCCGACTTCGACGCCAACTTCTTCGGCATCTCGGCGAAGGAGGCGCGCTCCCTCGACCCCAAGCAGCGCCTGCTGATGGAGCTGAGCTGGGAGGCGTTCGAGGACGCCGGTCTGGTCCCGTCGACCCTCGACGGCAGCCGCACCGGGGTGTTTCTCGGTCTCTCCGGGGACGACTACACGCGCTTCCACATCCACAGCGGCGACGCCTCGCTGGTCGACGCCTACAGCCTCACCGGCGCCACCATGAGCACCGCCGCCGGCCGGCTGGCCTACTACTACGGGCTGCGTGGCCCCTGCTTCGCGCTGGACACCGCCTGCTCCTCCTCGCTGGTGGCGCTGCACCTGGCCGCCCGCAGCCTGCGCGACGGCGAGTGCGACCTCGCGCTGGTCGGCGCCGGCCACCTGATCCTGGTGCCGGAGATCCATGTCGCCTTCTGCAAGATGGGGGCGCTCTCCCCCGACGGCCGCTGCCGCAGCTTCGACGCCGGGGCCAACGGCTATATCCGCAGCGAGGGCGGCGCGCTGGTGGTGCTCGAACGGCTGTCGGACGCCCGCGCGAAGGGGCGCCGCATCCACGGCCTGATCTCCGGCTCGGCAATCAACCAGGACGGCCGCACCTCGGGCCTCACCGCCCCCAACGCCGTCGCCCAGCGCGAGGTGATCACCTCCGCCCTGGGCAACGCCGGGCTGGCCGCCGGCGACATCGACTACGTCGAGGCCCACGGCACCGGCACGCTGATCGGCGACCCGATCGAGATGGAGGCGTTGATCGCGGTGCATGGCAAGCGCCAGGACAAGCGCCTGCTGCTCGGCAGCGTCAAGTCCAACATCGGCCACATGGAGCCGGTGGCGGCGATGGGCGGACTGGTCAAGATCCTGCTGGCGCTGAAGCACCAGCGCATCCCGGCGAACCTCAACTTCTCCACGCCGAACCCCAACATCGACTGGCCGCACATCCCGATCGACGTGGTCGACCAGCCCGCCCCGTGGGCCCACGACCCCGCCCGGCCGCGGCGGGCGGGGTTGAGCTCGTTCGGCTTCAGCGGCACCAACGCCCACGCCATCTTCACCGAGCCGCCGCAGAGCGTCCCCGCGACGAGCGACGGCGAGGGCCGCCAGGCGGAGCCGCTGCACCTGCTGCTGCTGTCGGCGCGGACCACCGCCAGCCTGAAGCGGCTGGCGCAGCGCTACGCGGAGCGGCTCGAACGCGATCCCGAAGAGGTCGCCGACATCTGCGCCACCGCGCTGCACCACCGCACGCGCTTCAACACCCGGGTCGCCGCCGCCGGCAGCGACGCGGCGCAGCTGGCCGCCCGGCTGCGCGGCTTCGTCGCCGGCAGCGCGGACGCCCCGCGCGACTACACCTTCACCGGCGGCGGCGTCACCGGCGGCGGGGCGGAGGTGGCGTGGCTGTTCACCGGCCAGGGGGCGCAGTACCTCGGCATGGGGCGCGAGCTCTACTTCGCCGACCCGCTGTTCCGTTCGGCCATCGACGCCTGCGCGGAGGTCATCGACCCGCGGCGCGAGGTCCCGCTGAAGGCGCTGATCTGCGGCGAGGCCCCCGACGTCATCCAGCGCACCGAGTACACCCAGCCGGCGCTCTTCGCCCTGGAGTACGCGCTGGCCCAGCGCTGGCTCGCCTGGGGCTTCCAGCCGGCGGCGGTCGCCGGCCACAGCATCGGCGAGTACGTCGCGGCCTGTCTCGCCGGGGTCTTCGAACTGGGCGACGCCCTGCGCTTGGTCGAGTGCCGCGGGCGGCTGATGGGCGAACTGCCGGCGGGCGGCGCGATGAGCGCCGTCGCCACCGACGAGGCCGGGGTGCAGCGCCTGCTCGCCGGCTCCGGCCACGCCGAGGGGATCGACATCGCGGCGCTCAACTCGCCGACCCAGACGGTCATCTCCGGGCCCGAGTCGGCGGTGGCGGGCTTCGCCGGCGAGCTGGAGGCCGCCGGCATCCGGGTGACCCCGCTGAAGGTCTCCCACGCCTTCCACAGCGCGCTGATGGAGCCGATGCTCGCCGAGTTCGGGCGGCTCCTCGACGGGGTCACGCTCAACCCGCCGCGCATCCCGCTGATCGCCAACCTGAGCGGCGAAGTGGCCGGCGCGGAGATCGCCACCCGGGCGTACTGGATCGACCAGATCCGCTCGGCGGTGCGCTTCCAGCCGTCGCTGCAGACCCTGGCCGCGCGCGGCATCACCACCTTCCTCGAGATCGGCCCCCAGCCGACCCTGTCGGGCCTGCTCGCCGCGACCCTCCCCGAGGCGCGTAGCGTCGCCAGCCTGAAGCACGCGCAGGACGCCCGCGCGGCGCTCGGCCTCGCCCACGAGGCGCTGCTGCAAGCGGGCGCGGAGCCGGACTGGTCGCGGCGCTACCCCGCCTATCGCTTCGTCGACGTCCCGCTCTACGCCTTCGACCGTCAACGCTACTGGCAGGACGAAGGCTTCGCCAAGGCCTTCGACACCACCGCGCCGACCGCGCAGGTGACGGCCGAACCGCTGTTCGCCATCGATTGGCGCGAGGTGGTGCCGGCCGCGCCGGGCGGGCCGGCGGGCCGTTGGCTGCTCACCGGGGACGCGCCCGCCGCCCTTGCGGAGAGCCTGCAGCGCGCCGGTGCCGAGGTCCACAGCGCGCCGGGGTGGTCGGAACTCGATGCGGCAACCCTGGCGGAGCCGGCGCTCGACGGCGTCGTCGTCGGGATCGACCACGTCCTGGCCGCCGACGTCGACCTGGCCGCCCGCCTGCAGTGGGTGGCGGGGATCGCCGCCCGGCTGGCGCAGCGCGGCGGCGGCGCCCGGCTGTGGCTCGTCGGCCCGCTCCACCACGCCGCGGGCCCGAGCGCGCTGGACCTCTATCGCGGCGCCATGCACAGCCTGTGGCTCGAATTCCCGGGTCTCCCGGGTGGGGTGATCGAGCTGGCCGACGAAGCGGGTGAAGTCGACCCGTCGGTGCTGCAACACCCGGCCGACAGCGGCTGGCTGCGGCTCGCCGGCGGACGCCTCTTCGCGCCGCGGCTGGTGGCCCGCCCGCCCGTCGCCGGGACGCGACGCCGGGCGGATACCGCGGTGATCAGCGGCGGCCTCGGCGGCATCGGGCTGGCGCTGGCGGACGAGCTCACCCGCCGCGGCGTCCAGTCGCTGCTGCTGCTCGGACGGCGCCCGCCCAACGAGCGCGCGGCGGCCCGGATCGAGGCGCTGCGCGCCGGCGGGGCCGCGGTGGAGAGCCTGAGTTGCGATCTCGCCTCACCCGACAGCGTCGACACCCTGCGCGGGATCTTCCGCCAACACCCCGAGTGCACGGTCTACCACGCCGCGGGCGTGATGCCCGCCGACCCCAACGCCGACTATCAGCCGGCCCTGGCCGGCAAGAGCCTCGGCGCGCTCCACCTGGCCGAGGCCGCGGCGGAGTTCGGCGGCGTCGAGCTGGTGCTGATGGGCTCGGTCTCCGCGCTGACCGGCACGCCGGGGGTCGCCGCCTACGGCGCCGCCAACGCGGCCCTGGCGGCGGTCGCCCGCTGGCGGCGGGCACACGGCGGCCGGGCGAGCTGCATCCACTGGGGGCCGTGGTCCGACGGCGACATGATGGGCGAGACCGAGCGGGAGCGGAGCGAGCGCAACGGCTTCGCGATGCTCTCCGCCGCCGCCGCCCTCGACGCCCTCGAACGGATCGGCGAGGAGGAGGAGTTTCCCTGCGTCGCACTGGCCGACTGGCCACGGGTCGCCGCGGGCTTCGCCCTGCGCCGCCGCTTCGCGCTGCTCGACGAGCTGGCGCCGCCGGCCGCCGCCGGCACCGCGCCGCGCCCGCGCAGCGAGCTGGTCGAACGGCTGCTGCGCCTGCCGGCGGCCGAGCGCGAGGCCGAGCTGGTCCGCCAGCTGCAGCAGCGGCTGTCGATCGTCCTCGGCCTGCCAGAGTCCGAGCAGGCCGCGATCGACCAGGGCTTCTTCGACCAGGGCATGGACTCGCTCAAGGCGCTGGAGTTCCGCGAGGCGATCGAGACCTTCAGCGGCGTCCAGCTGGAGGCCTCGGACGTCTTCGACTACCCCACGGTGCGCGTGTTGAGCCGCTACGTGCTCGAACAGCTGGCACCGGCCGAGGCCGCGCCCGACGCCGCGGAGAGCGGCACCGCTGCCGGGTCGTCCGACGACGCGCTGCCGGACCTCGCCGGCATGAGCGAAGAGGAGATTGCCCGGCGGATCGAGGAGGAGTATCAGTCGCTCGTCGATTGAAGGTTCAAGGATGAATAGCAACAACCCACCAGGAGATCAGCTCAGCCCGCTGCAGAAGGCGTTCGCCACCATCTCCAAGCTGAACGCGCGGCTCAAGGGCCTGGAGCAGTCGGCGGGGCAACCCATCGCGGTGGTCGGGCTGGCCTGCCGGGCACCCGGCGCCGACAACGCCGAGGCGCTGTGGCGGCTGCTCGTCGAGGGGCGCTCGGCGATGCGCGAGGTGCCCGCCGAGCGCTGGGACGTGAACCGCTACTTCGACCCGAAGCCGGGGGTCGCCGGCCGCTCCTGCACCCGCCTCGGCGGCTTCGTCGACGAGGTCGAGCGCTTCGACGCCGGCTTCTTCGGCATCTCCCGGCGCGAGGCCGAGGGGATGGACCCGCAGCAGCGGCTGCTGCTGGAGTGCGCCTGGCACTGCTTCGAGGACGCCGGCATCCGGCCGTCGGGGCTCCGCGGCGAGGAGTGCGGCGTCTTCATCGGCGTCACCGGCACCGACTACGGCATGCTGCAGGCCGACCCCGACCGCGCGCAGGAGGTCAATCCCTACTTCAACACCGGCACGCCACAGAACGTCTGCGCCGGCCGCATCTCCTACCTCTTCGGCCTGCAGGGACCGAGCATGGCGGTGGACACCGCCTGCTCCTCCTCGCTCACCGCGATCCACCTCGCCTGCCAGAGCCTGCGCAGCGGGGAGAGCCGCCTGGCCATCGCCGGGGGCGTCAACCTCACCCTCACCCCGCTGCTCTACACCACCCTGTCGGCCGCCGGCATGCTCTCGGTGGACGGCCACTGCAAGACCTTCGACCGCTCCGCCAACGGCTATGCCCGCGGCGAGGGGTGCGGCCTGCTGGCGCTGAAGCGGCTGGCCGACGCGCAGCGCGACGGCGACCACGTCGTCGGCGTGATCCTCGGCTCGACGCTCAACCAGGACGGCGCCAGCAGCGGTCTCACCGTGCCCAACGGCATCGCCCAGCAGCGGCTGCTGGAGGAGACCCTGCGCCGCTGCCGGGTCGCCCCCGCCGAGATCGACTACGTGGAGGCGCACGGCACCGGAACGCCGCTCGGCGACCCGATCGAGGTGCGCGCCCTCGGCCGCGTGCTGGGCCAGGCGGCGGGCCGGGAGGAACCGCTGCAGGTCGGCTCGATCAAGTCCAACATCGGCCACCTCGAATCCGCCTCCGGGGTGATGAGCGTGATCAAGGTGCTGATGTCCCTCGAACGGCAGCAGCTGCCGGCGACCCTGCACGTCGACCACCCCAGCAGCGAGATCGACTGGGAGAGGCTCAACGTGCGGCCGTTGACCGAGTCCCGCCCGTGGCCCCGCCGCGCCGAGCGCCCGCGCCGCGCCGGCGTCAGCAGCTTCGGCGCCAGCGGCAGCAACGCGCACCTGATCCTGGAGGAGGCGCCGCCCCATGAGGCGGAGGCCGGCGCCGCCCCGGAGCTGCCGATCCTGCCGCTGTCGGCGAAGAGCGAGGCGTCGCTGCGCGCCCTGGCGCGGGCCTATGCACAGACCCTGGCGCAGGCCGCGGACGACGAGATGGCCACCATCGCCGTCGCCGCCGCCTGCCGGCGGGACGCGCTGCCGCTGCGCGCGGCGGTCGTCGCCGACAGCCGGGAGCAGACGCTGGCGGCCCTCGGCGCCCTCGCCGGCGACGGCGCCGACCTCGCGCTGTACGGCCCGCGCCGGGCCACCGACGGAGGACCGGTCGCCTTCGTCTTCAGCGGCCAGGGGGATGTCTTCCCGGGCATGGGCATGGCGCTCTACCACCGCTTCGCGGTGTTCCGGGAGGCGCTGGAGGAGTGTGCCGCGCTGCTCGGCGACCGCGTCGGCGCGCCACTGCTCGAACTGTTGCAGCCGGACAACGACGCCATGCCGCACCGCGCCGCCTGGGCCCAGCCGGCGCTGTTCGCGTTGCAGTACGCGCAGGTCCGGCTGTGGGAGTCGGTCGGCATCCGGCCGTCGGCGGTCCTCGGCCACAGCATCGGCGAGTTCGCCGCCGCCGTCGCCGCCGGGGGGCTGAGCCTGGCGGACGCCATGGAGGCGGTGGTTTCCCGGGCCACCCTGATGGAAAAACTCGACCGGCCCGGCGGCATGCTGGCGGTACTGGCCGCACGCGAGGCGGTCGATCAAGTGCTGCGCGACCACCCAGCGGCGTCGGTCTCGGTGGCGGTGGAGAACACGCCGGGCAACTGCGTCCTCGCCGGGCTGCCCGACGAGCTCGAGACCCTGCGCGCCGCCTTCGCCGCGGCCGACGTCCGCACGGTGCCGCTGGCGGTGACCCACGCCTTCCACTCGACGCTGATGGAGCCGATGCTGGAGCCGTTCGCGGCGAGCCTCGCCGCGCTCCCGGCGACGGCCGCCGACCTCCCCTACTTCTCGGCGCTGGAGGGGCGTCGCCTCGCCGGCGACGAGACCCTGGACGCCCGCTACTGGGGCCGCCACTGCCGGGAGGGCGTGGCCTTCGCCGCGGCCGCCCGCGCGATGCTCGACGCCGGCTACCGCCAGGTCATCGAGATCGGACCGGGCAACACCCTGGCCGGCCTGATCCGGCAGATCGACGCGGCGGCGACCACCGTCGCCACCCTGGCGGGCGACGGCGACCAGGCGTTCGAACGCGCCGCCGCCCACGCCTGGACCCTCGGCCTCCCCGTGGAGTGGCGAGGGCTGCCAGGCTACCGCGCCGCCCGCCGCCACCCGCTCCCCCTCTACCCGTTCGACCGCGCGCGCTACTGGATCGACTCCTCGACCGAGCGCAATCAATCACCAGCCAATGCGAACAACCCAATGACCGCCAATGAACCCGTGCGTCCCGACCGTGCCACCCTCATGCCGAAGCTGCTCGAGCTCTTCTCGGGGCTGCTGCGCCTGCCCGCCGCATCGATCGACACCCAGGCGCAGCTCATCGAGCTGGGCGCCGACTCGTTGGTCCTCGTCTCGGGCGTCAACGCGATCGAAAACGAATTTGGCGTCAAGGTCGAGATTCGCCAGCTGTTCGAGGAGATCACCACCCTGGAGGCGATCGCCGACCACCTCGCGCTGCACAGCCGGCCGGTGGCGGTAGCGGCGCCCGTAGCAACCCCGGTAGCGACCCCGGCGCCAACCCCGGCGCCAACGCCCGCACCGGTGGTGGCGCCACCCGCGCCGCCCGGCCGGGAGCCGGCCCCAGCGCCGAGCGCCGAGGTGGCGCTCCCCGGCGCCGTCGTCCAGGCGGGACCGACGGCGCCGCTGAACCTCGGCGCGGGCGATCTGGCGCAACTGATCGCCGCCCAGACCCAGCTGATGGCGCGTCATCTCGAACTGCTCAACGGTTCGGCCGCCGCCGCGCCCTCCACCATCGCCGCGCCCGCCGCCGCGCCCGCCGCGGTAGCCGCCCCCGCCCCCGCCCCGGCACCCGCCGCCGCGGCGCAGCCGGCCCGGCCGGCCGCGGCGAACAGCAAAGCGGAGGACCGCTCGTCGCCGCTGCGTGCCCTCAACCAGCCGCTCAACACCGCCTCCAGCAACAACCCACGCCAGCAGGCGCACCTGGAGGCGCTGATCGAGCGCTACCAGCGCAAGACCCCCGAATCCAAGCGGCTCGCCCAGGCCGCCCGCCCCTATCTCGCCGACAGCCGTGCCAGCGTCGGCTTCCGTTTCTCCACCAAGGAGATCCTCTACCCGATCACCGGCGTCGAATCGACCGGCTCGCACATTCGCGACGTCGACGGCAACGACTACGTCGACCTCACCATGGGCTTCGGCGTGCTGCTCTTCGGCAGCAAGCCGCCGCACCTGGAGGGGGTGCTCGAGGCCGAGCTGCAACACGGCTTCCAGCTGGGGCCGCGCAGTGAGCGCATGCTGGAGATCTCCCAGCTGTTCACCGAGCTGACCGGCCACCAACGGGTGGTCTTCACCAACTCCGGCACCGAGGCGGTGATGACCGCGCTGCGCCTCGCGCGGGCGGCCATGGGACGTGACAAGATCGTCATCTTCGAGGGCGCCTACAACGGCCACTCCGACGGCACGCTGGCCAAGCGGGTGCGCCACCCCGACGGCGAGTGGCACTCCGAGCCGGTGGGCCCCGGCATCCCGGCCAACGTCGCCCGCGACTGCATCGTCCTCGAGTACGACAACCCGGAGAGCCTGGAGACCATCCGGCGCCACGCCCACGAGATCGCCGCGGTGCTGGTGGAGCCGGTGCAGAGCCGCAGCCTCGACGTGCAGCCGGTCGAGTTCCTGCGCCAGTTGCGCGCGCTGACCCGCGAACTCGACGTGGCGCTGATCTTCGACGAGATGATCACCGGCTTCCGCGTCCACCCCGCCGGCGTCCAGGGGCTGTGGGGGATCCAGGCGGATCTGGCGACCTACGGCAAGATCGTCGGCGGCGGCATGGCGATCGGCGCGGTGGCCGGCGATCCGCGCTTCCTCGACGGCATCGACGGTGGCATGTGGCAGTACGGCGACAACTCCTACCCGGCCGCCCAGCGCACCTACTTCGGCGGCACCTTCTGCCAACACCCGGTGGCCATGGCCGGCTGCCTGGCGACGCTGCGCGAGCTCAAGCGGCAGGGGCCGGAGCTCCAGCAGAACCTCAACGCGCGCATGGCGCGCTTCGCCGACACCCTCAACCGCTGGTTCGAGTCCGAGGATCTGGAACTGCGCGTGGTCCACTTCGGCACCGTGTTCACCTTCCGCTTCCCCGGCAACATGGAGGTCTTCTACTACCACCTGCTGGAGAAGGGGGTGTACATCTGGGAGTGGCGCGCCTGCTTCCTGTCGACCGCCCACACCGACGAGGACCTCGAGCTGGTCTTCGCCAAGATCAGGGAGACGGTGGCGGAGATGCGCGAGGGCGGCTTCCTGCCGCCCAGGCCGACGGCGGCGCTGGCCAGCGGCGGGACCACCGCGCCGGCCATCGGCCGGCCGCGGGCGGGCGGCAAGGCGCGGGACCGTGCCGCCTTCAGCCTCTACTTCTTCGGCATCTACGACGCCGACTACTCGAAGAACAAGTACGACCTGCTGATGAACGCCTGCCGCTACGGGGACACCCACGGCTACGCGTCGGTGTGGCTCCCCGAGCGCCACTTCAACGCCTTCGGCGGCTTCTCCCCCAACCCCTCGGTGCTCGCCGCCGCACTGGCCCGCGAGACCACCAACATCGCGCTGCGCGCCGGCAGCGTGGTGCTCCCGCTGCACCACCCGCTACGGGTGGCGGAGGAGTGGGCGCTGGTCGACAACCTCTCCGACGGCCGCGTCGGCCTCGGCGTCGCCGCCGGCTGGCACCCCAACGACTTCGCGCTGGCGCCGCAGAACTTCGAGCACAACCGCGAGATCACCTTTCAGCACATCGACACCATGCGCCGGCTGTGGGCGGGCGACACCGTCGCCTTCGAGGGCGGCAACGGCAAGTCGGTGGAGCTGGCGATCTTCCCCCAGCCGAAACAGGCGAGCATCCCCTGCTGGCTGACGGTGGTGGCCAATCCGGACACCTATCGCAAGGCGGGCGAACTGGGCCTCGGCGTGCTCACCAACCTGCTCGGCCAGTCCCTCGACGAGCTGGACGCCAACCTGGAGATCTACCGCGAGAGCTGGCTCGCCCACGGCCACGACCCCGAGGGGATGAGCATCGTGGTCCTCCTCCACACCTACCTGGAGGAGGACGCGGCGGCGGCGGTGGAGGAGGCGCGGGCGCCCATGAGCCACTACCTGTCGTCGAGCATGTCGCTGTTCCAGAAGATGTCGGACGTGCTGCCCGAGCACCTGCGCCACGCCGACAAGGCGAGCGAGGCGGACAAGGCCTACGTCATCGGCAAGGCCTACGAACGCTATTCGCGCGAGCGCGCGCTGATCGGCTCCCCGGAGAGCTGCGCGCCGATGGTCCGGCGCCTGCTCGACATGGGGGTGACCGAGATCGCCTGCTTCCTCGACTTCGGGGTGGCGGCCGACAAGGTGATGGCGGGGCTGCCGCTGATCGACGCCCTGCGCGCGCGGGTCGCCCCCGCCCCCAACGCCGCCAGCATCGACGGCGAGGCGGAGCCGACCTTTCCGGTCTCCGCGGCGCAGCGCCAGCTGTGGCTGCTCTCGCGCCTCGACCGCGGCGGCAACGCCGCCTACAACGACCCCGCGGTGATCGAGTGGCGCGGCCCGCTCGACGGCGACGCGCTGAGCCGCGCCTGCGACCAGCTGGTGCAGCGCCACGAGAGCCTGCGCACGACCTTCTCCGACGACGGCCGGCGGCTGCGCATCCACCCGCGGGCGCTCGCCTCGCTGGAGCGGATCGACCTGAGCGGCGAGGACTCGCCCGAGGAGGCCGCCCGCGAGTGGCTGCGCGGCGCCGTGGCCACCCCCGCCGACTTCTCCGCCGGCCCGCTGTTCAGGCCGGTGCTGTTGACGCTGGAGGCCGGGCGCTCGCTGGTGGCGCTGCTCTCCCACCACATCGTCACCGACGGCCCCGCCATGGGGATCCTCTTCCGCGAGATGGGCGCGCTCTACGAGGCGGCGCTCGCCGGCCGGGAGGCCGCCGGCCTGCCCGAGCCGCTGCAGTTCCGCGACTACGTCGCCTGGCAGGACGCCCAGCGCGGCGAGCGCGCGATGGTCGGGCACGCGGCCTACTGGCGGCAGGCGCTCACCCCCCTCCCCCCGCCCCTCGAGCTGCCGTGCGACTTCCCACGCCCGGAGGTGCGCACCTGGAGCGGCGAGCGGCTCCGCCTCGAGGTGCCGCCGACGCTGATCCGTCAGCTCGAGGAGACCGCCAAGGGCGCCGGCTGCACCCACTACATGGTGCTGCACGCCGCCTTCAGCGCCCTGCTCCACCGCTGGAGCGGCTGCGCCGATCTGGTGGTCGGCGCCGCCTCGTCGGGGCGCAACGAGCTGGGCAACCGGTCGATGGTGGGCTATGGCGTCCACCTGCTGCCGGTGCGCAGCCGGGTCGCCCCCGGCACCCGCATCGACGCCCATCTGGAGAACACCCGGCAGGCCCTGCTCGACGCCTACCAGCACCAGAGCTACCCCTTCGCCTGGCTGTTCGACGACCTCGAGATCCCGCGCGACGCGGCGAAGCCGCCCCTGGTCAACGCCATCTTCAACTACGAGCGCCTGACCGACGCGCACCGCCCCACCGCCGGCGAGGTCCACCCCTGGCTGCCGCCGATCACCCACGCGCGGGTCGACCTGACCTTCACCGTGAACCACATCGGCGAGACCATGGAGCTGGTGGCGGACTACAACACTGACCTGTTCGCCGCGGCGAGCATCGAGCGGCTGCTGCGCAGCTTCGCCGCCAGCCTGGGCTGGTTCCGCGACGCCCGGGAGCAACCCCTCGAACGGCTGCCGCTGCTCAGCGAGGCCGACTTCACCGAGGTGGTCGTCGACTGGAACGACAGCGAGGCGGCGCCCGACTACACGCCGATCCATCGCCACTTCGAGCGCTGGGCCGCCGCGACCCCGGACGCCCCGGCGGTGCGCAACCTGCGGCAGCCCGAGGCCGACCTCAGCTACGCCACCCTCAACCGCCGCGCCAACCGCCTGGCCCGCCACCTCCGCTCGCTGGGGGCCGGCCCGGCGAAGCGCACGGCGATCTGTCTCGAGGACTCCCCCGACCTGCTGGTCGCCATGCTCGCCTGCCTCAAGGCGGGCAGCGCCTATCTCCCGCTGGACCCCGCCTACCCGCCCGCGCGCCTCGACTACCTGTGCCGGGACGCGGCGATCGACGTGGTGCTCAGCCATGCGCCGCTGTGCGCGCGGCTCCAGCTCGCCGCCACCCACCTCTGCCGACTCGACGAGATGGAGCTGGACAGCGGGGCCGGCGAGGAGAACCTGCCGGAGACCCCGCTCCCCGGCCAGTGCGCCTACGTCATCTACACCTCGGGCTCCACCGGCAACCCGAAGGGGGTCGAGGTGACCCACCAGGGGCTCGCCAACTACGTCGGCTGGGCGGCGCAGACCTACGCCGCCGACTTCGGCGACGGCGCGCCGATCCTCTGCTCCACCGGCTTCGACGCCGCGGTCACCAGCCTCTACGCGCCGCTGGTGGCCGGCGGCGCCACGGTGTTGATCCCCGCGGACGTGGACCTGCAGGTGCTGGAGCGCCTCGCCGCCAGCACCGAGCAGTACAGCTTCCTCAAGATCACTCCCGCCCACCTCGAGGCGCTCAACCGCTTCCGCGCGGCGCAGGAGAAGCCCAACCCCGCCCTGGCGAAGTTCCTGGTGCTGGGCGGCGAGGCGCTGCCGGCGGACTACCTGGAGCCGTGGTTCGATGCCACCAGGGCGGTCGGCGTCAACGAGTACGGGCCGACCGAGACCGTGGTCGGCTGCTGCGTCTTCGCCACCGACGAGCCGGGCGAGGGCGACGTGCCGATCGGCCGGCCGATCCGCGGCACCCAGCTGTTCGTCCTCGACGAGTGGTTGAACCCGGTCCTCCCCGGCATGCCCGGCGAGCTCTACATCGGCGGCGTCGGCGTGGCCCAGGGCTATCTCGGCAGACCCGCGACCACCGCCGGGGCGTTCGTGCCCAACCCCTTCGGCGCCGCCTTCGGGCAGCCCGGCAGCCGGCTCTACCGCAGCGGCGACCGGGTCCGCGCCCGCCCCGACGGCAACCTCGAGTTCCTCGGGCGGGTCGACGCCCAGCTCAAGGTCCACGGCTTCCGGGTCGAGCCGGGGGAGATCGAGTCGACGATCCTCGACCACCCGGCGGTCGCACAGGTCGCCGTGGTCAAGCGCGAGAGCGGCACGGAGCAGGACGCGCTGGTCGCCTTCGTGACCGCCACGGGGGCGGGCGAGGCGGTCGACGAGGCGACGCTGAAGGGCTGGCTGAAGGAGCGCCTGCCGCCCTACATGGTGCCGGCGCGGGTCGTCGGCGTGGAGCAGTTGCCGCTGACCACCCACGGCAAGATCGATCGCGACGAACTCGCCGTCCGCGAGATCGGCGCCTCGGCGCCGGAGCGGGCCGGCGACAATCCGGTTCCCGCCACGGAGCTCGAGCGCCGCATCGCCGAGGTCTGGTCGTCGGTGCTGGCGCGCGACGACTTCGGCACCCGGGACAACTTCTTCGATCTCGGCGGCACCTCCCTGGGCATCCTCGAAGTCCACACCCGCCTGGCCCCGCTGCTGCCCGCGGGCTGCGAGGTCATCGAACTGTTCCGCCACCCCACGATCGCCGATCTGGCGCGCTTCGCCGCGGGCGAGCGGAAGGCGAAGAGCGGCCGCGCCCAGGCGACCCACAGCCGCGCCCAGCGCCAGTTGGCGGCGCGCCGCCGACGCGCGCTCTGAGGGGCGCGGACCCATCGAGTTGTCCGCGCGCAACGGCTCACTCCATCACAGAGACTCAACCGCAGATTGACGCAGATTTCCGCAGATTGGGCCGCGCACTCATCTGCGAAAATCTGCGTCAATCTGCGGTTCAATCCGACGGGCGAGCGGTGACGTCCGTACCCCAAACCGCCGAGAGTTGAGGAAACACCCCCATGTCCGAAGCACAGGAATCGAACACCCACGCGGATGCCATCGCCATCGTCGGCATGGCGGTGCGCCTGCCCGGCGCCCGCGACCTGGAGGCCTTCTGGTCGCTGCTGAAAGAGGGCCGGGAGGCGATCAAATTCTTCACCGCAGAGGAGCTGATCGCGGCCGGCTGCGACCCGCGCCAGGTGCGGGAGCCCGGCTTCATCGCCTCGCGCGGCTACCTCGACGACGTCGATCAGTTCGACGCCGGCTTTTTCGGCATCTCCCCCCGCGAGGCGTCGCTGATCGACCCGCAGCACCGGGTGATGATGGAGGTGGCCTGGCACGCCATGGAGCACGCCGGCTACGACCCGGAGCAGTGGGAGGGGAGCTGCGCGACCTTCACCAGCGCAGGCATGAACACCTACCTGCCCTTCAACCTGTTCACCAATCCCGGCCTGGTCGAGCAGGTCGGCGGCTTCCAGCTCTCGATCTACAACGACAAGGACTTCGTGCCCACCCGCATCGCCTATGCGCTCAACGCCAAGGGCCCGGCGATCGACATCGGAACCGCCTGCTCGTCGTCGCTGGTCGGGGTGCACATGGCCTGCCAGCAGCTGCTCAGCTTCCAGTCGGATCTCACCCTGGTGGGCGGCATCACCATCCACCTGCCGCAGGAGACCGGCGAGGTCCATCAGCCCGGCTCCGCCTACTCCCCCGACGGCCACTGCCGCCCCTTCGACGCCGCGCCCAGCGGTCTGGTCGACGGCAACGGGGCGGCGGCGGTGGTGCTCAAGCGGCTCGAGGACGCGCTGGCCGACGGCGACACCATCCACGGGGTCATCCGCGGCAGCGCCATCAACAACGACGGCTCCGACAAGGTCGGCTACTCCGCGCCGAGCATCGACGGGCAGGCCGACGTGATCCTCGAGGCCCAGGCCCTGGCGGGGGTCGGCGCCGACCAGATCTCCTACGTCGAGGCCCACGGTACCGCCACTCCCCTGGGGGACCCGATCGAGGTCGCGGGTCTCACCCAGGCCTTCCGCCACACCAGCGACGGCCGCCAGTTCTGCGGCTTGGGCTCGGTGAAGTCCAACATCGGCCACGTCGACAAGGCCGCCGGCCTCGCCGGGCTGATCAAGGTGGTCCTCGGCCTGCAGCACGAGGTGATGCCCCCCAATCTGCACTTCACCGCGCCCAACCCGCGCCTCGACCTGGAGAACACCCCCTTCTTCGTGGTGCCGCAGGCGCGCGCCTGGCCGCGGCGGCCCGGTCAGCCGCGGATCGCCGCGGTGAGCTCCTTCGGCGTCGGCGGCACCAACGCCCACGCCATCCTCGAGGAGGCCCCCGAGGCCCCGGCCCCCGTCGAAACCGACGAGCCGCAGTTGATCGTGCTCTCGGCGCGTAGCGAGAGCGCGTTGAACGTGCTCGCGGAAGAGCTCGCCGGCTTCGTCGCCGACACACCATACGGCCTCGCCGACATCGCCCACACCCTGCAGGTGGGGCGCAAGCGCCAGGGAGTGCGCACGGCGCTGGTCTGCTCCGACAAGGGCGAGCTCGCCGACCGCTTGGCGGCGATCGCGCCCCGCCAGTGCAGCCTGGAGGAGCCACCGGTCGCCTTCCTGTTCAGCGGTCAGGGTTCGCAGCACGTCGGCATGGGGCGGGCGCTGTACCAATCGCAGCCGCTCTTCCGGGAGTGGCTGGATCGCTGCGCGGAGATCCTGCAGCCGCTCCTCGGCCACGACCTGCGGGAGCTCCTCTACGCCGAGGAGGCGTCGAACGAGCGCCTGCGCGAGACCGAGATCGCCCAGCCCGCGCTCTTCGCCGTCGAGTACGCCCTCGCCCAGCTGCTGATGGCGTGGGGGGTGCGACCCGCGGCGGTGCTCGGTCACAGCCTCGGTGAGTACGTCGCCGCCTGCGTGGCGGGGCTGTTCAGCCTGGAGGAGGCGCTGGCGCTGGTGGCCGAGCGCGGCCGCCTGATGCAGTCGATGCCGCGGGGCGCCATGCTCGCGGTGGCGATGACCGAGGAGGAGTTGCGGGAGGTGCTGACGGCGCTGGAGAGCCCGCTCGACCTGGCGGCGGTCAACGCCGCCAACCAGTGCGTGGTGTCCGGACCCGAGCAGGAGATCGAGCGGCTGCGCAGCCACCTCGGCGAGCGCGGCACCGTGGTGCGCGAGCTGGAGACCTCCCACGCCTTCCACTCGCAGATGATGGAGCCGATGATCGAGGCGTTCGTCCGGCGGCTGGAGGGGGTGGAGTGGCGCGAGCCGTCGATCCCGATCCTCTCCAACGTGACCGGGGCGGTGGCCGCCCCCGGCGAGCTGGCGCAAAGCGCCTACTGGTGCGACCACCTGCGCAAGCCGGTGCGCTTCCACCAGAGCCTCAAGACCCTGGAGCAGCTGCACGGCAACGGCATCTGGCTGGAGGTGGGGCCGGGACGCACCCTCACCGGGATGGCCGGCATGATCCAGCGCGCGGCGCCGGCGAGCGCCAACATCCCCACCCTGCCCCCGGCGCAGAGCCGGGTGGCGGCCGACGCCTTCCTGTTGGGCGGCCTCGGCGATCTTTGGGCGCACGGCGCGAAGATCGACTGGGCGGCGTTCCACGGCGAGCGCGAGCGCCGCCGGGTCCCCCTGCCGCTCTACCCGTTCGAGCACGCCCGTTACTGGATCGAGCCCGGAAGCGGGCGCGGGGAGCGGACCGCCGGCGTGGACGACGACCACCCGACGCACTGGTTCTACGCCAGCGACTGGTGTCTGCAGGCCGACGGCGGGGCCGTTGAAGAGGGGGCGAAGCGCGTCCTGATCACCGGGAGCGTGGACGACGCCTGGCGCCGGGAGCTCACCGCCTGTTACGCGCAAATGGGGCACCAGGTGGTCGAGGAGCTCGCCGACGGGGAGGTGCCCGACGTCCTGCTCTATCTGCCCGCCCCCGCGATGGCCGAGGGCTCGACCGCCGATGCCGTGCAGCCGCTCATCGACCTGACGCAGAACCTGCTGCGTCAACGCAGCGGCGGACGCAAGATCCGGGTGGTGGTCGCCGGGGACCGGATACTCAGCCTCGGCGACGCCGAGATCGAACCGCCGCGGGCGGCGCTGCTCGGCATCCTGCGCACGCTGCCCTACGAATACGCCGAGATCGAGTGTCTCGCGGTGGATCTGCTGCCCAGCGGCGACGAGCGGCAGCGGCAGCGGCTGGTGCGCCGGCTGGCCCACGAGACGTTGCACGAAGCGCTGCCGATCGCGGTGGTGCTGCGCAGCGGGGCGCGCTGGGTGCTCCGCTTCTCGCCACAGCCCGTGGCCCAACGGGCCGGCCCGGGAGTGGTCTCGCGGGACGGCGCCTACCTGCTGCTGGGGGGCTTGAGCGACATCGGGCTGGCGGTCGCCGAGGCGCTGATCCAGGCCGGGGCGACCCGGCTGCTGCTCACCCACGAGGGCGACACCCTGGACGCCGTCCAGGAGCAGATTGCCGCCACCGAGGCGTGGCGGCGCAGCGGCATCGAGATCACCCTGGCGGCGGTTCGCGCCGACTCCGCCGAGGCATTCGACCGCCTGCTCGTGGAGCACTTCGGCGAGGGCGGCACGCCGCTGGGCATCGTCGACGCCAGCGACTTCCACGGGGAGAAGCCGTTCGGCCTGATCCAGACCCTGGAGCGCGCGGAGCTCGAAGGCTATTGGCAGCGCCAGCGCGTGCGGCTGCAGTCGATCAGCCGTGCCTGCGCACTGCTGCGCCCGGACTTCTGCATGGTGATGTCCTCCCTCGCCGCGCAGATCGGTGCCGCGGGACAGTTGCCTGCTGCGGTGCAGGGGCTGTATCTGCAGGCCTTCGCCCAGGCGGAAAACCACGCCGGCCCGACGCCGTGGCACGTCATCTTCTGGGATCAGTGGTCGGAGTCGACTCCCGACACCATCACGCCGCAGCGGGGACGGCTCGCGCTGGAACTGCTGTTCGGCCTGGAAGAGCCGGGCAACCTGCTGGTCGCGACCTCCCCGCCCCAACTGCGCAAGCCCAACCAGGCCAAGCCTGCCGAATCGGGCGCCAGCGGCATGCAGACCGGTCAACACGACCGACCGGAGCTGGCGACCGCCTACCGGCCGCCGGAAAATGCCCATCAGCAGCAGGTGATGGAGGTGTGGCAACGCTTCCTCGGGATCGCCAAGGTGGGGCTCGACGACGACTTCTTCGCCCTCGGCGGCAACTCGCTGCTGGGCGCCCAGCTGATGTCGGAACTCAATCAGGCCTGCGGGGTGGCACTCGACCTCACCGCGCTGTTCACCACGCCGACGGTGCGCGGACTGAGCCAGACGATCGTCGACGCGCAACTGGCCGACGAGGACCTGGACGCGCTGAGCAGCGAACTCGACCGGCTGGAGTCGCTCTCCGACGAAGAGGCGGCCGAGCTGCTGGAGCAGTTGGAGAGTGCGGAGTCCTAAAAAACGGCGGCCTGCCGGTGAATCTCTGTAACGACGCCTGCTTGTGCACGTCGAAGTGGTCGAGCCAGAACTTCACGTCGGCGAGGTTGGCGGTATCGGCCTTCGGGCTGTTCTTCAACGCCCGCACCAGAATCCGCACCAACCGCTTCGCCCCGTCGTCCCAAATCGGCTCGCTGGAGTGCCCGCCGCCCCCGGCAGACTTGGTGAGGATGTGAGCGATGCGCTCGGCGTCGGAATAGCTCGCGACGTTCGCCAACGGGTTGTATCCGTGGCCGCGGGTGGAGTCAATCAGGTTGAGAACCCGGATGTCGTACCCCTTCGCAGCGAGGTAGCCTGAGGTCTGTTCGTACAGCTCGCCGGAGGTGTCGTTGATGACCAGCGAGCAGTCATCGGCGCTCAACAGGTTCGGCAGAATGAGATTTGCCGACTTGCCCGTCCCCATGCCGCCGGTGGTGATGAGCGACCGGTAGGAGACGCCACGCGACAGCCGCCCCACCTTGCCGTCCAGCAGGAAGCCGCCGTTGAACTGGTTGAGCAGCCGTTTCCGCGCGCTCCAGCGCATGAAGCGGGCGGGATTGCGGCGGTTCACCACCTCGTCCACCGAGCGGAATTCCACCATCCCAAACACCGTCACAAGCTGGCTCACGACCAACCCGAACAGATCGCGGACGCGCACGACGAGGATGTACAGCCTACCGAACACGAGGCGCCACACACTGCGAGGGGGTTAGGGGAGCGGACTGTAGCCCAGCCGCCCCCGCCTGCCTACGCGGTCTGGTGGTTCGCGCCAGCTTTCCGCCCGGTGGCGGTGTGCCGTGGGTGTAAACTGCCTCCATGACTCCCTCTACCCTTCACGCTGTCCCATCCCGAACGCAAAAGGTACCCGTCCTGCGGGTCAAACGCGAGTTTCGCCACCCGGAGGTGGTGGCGTGGCTGGAGACGGTGGACGAGGAGGAGCTGGCAGCGTTGGTCACCGACGAAGTGGATTTCGAGCTGACGCCGGAGGAACTTGCCCGCGTGGAGGAAGGCTTCGCGCAGATTGACGCGGGGCGCGGTATTCCCCACGACGCGATGGAGGCATGGGCAAAGAGCTGGGGGACTGACGCGGAGCTTCCTGAACCCCGCGCGAGATGAGGATTACGTGGTCGGAAAACGCCAAGGACGACATCCGCACGCTGAGCGCCTACATCCGCGCCCACAACCCGAGCGCGGCGGCGCAGGTCGTCGAGCAGATTTTCGCGGTTGTAAGAAACCTCCGTGCCCTGCCACACTTGGGGACGGCGGTAGCTGGCAAGGGTCACCACCGCCGGGTTCTCATCCCGAAGACGCCGTACTTCGTGATCTACCGGATAGTCGGCGAGGAGATACAGATTGCCTACGTCCACCACACCAGCCGCGCCCACTACTGAAAGAAGCATTATATGCTGCTTAGCAGAGGAATTAACCACTAGGTTTCCTACCATGAGTTCAAGGAACTGGTCGTTCAGGCAAAGATTTTCATTGCGTGTTAGCACAATGCTCTTGCTTAGTTTTCCGTTGCTCTATGCAGCGAATTGGATCTCGAACGTCTTACCAAATTCAGTGTCGCAACCGCTCTCTCTTTTCGTGGGCGCAGTTTCCACAGCCGAGGGTTTTATTGCTTTGCTCGCCGCCATCTTCGGTCTTGCTCTGTTCATCGCATCAGCTCTAAGAAAGAATCCTCAAATTCAGTTCTTCATTGAGTTTATCGCCGGAGGAACATATGTGGTCTTTATGCCAACATATTGAACCTAATACCGCGATCATTCCAGACGCCCTACATGCCGCCTCGCGTCGTGCCATTCACCAGTTGGCTACGCGCTAGACCAAGAAGGCAATCATTATGGATGACTCGTTGCTCGATGATTTGGCCAAATTAATAGATGACGCAATGGATGCAAGCGATGGATATGCAATTCGAAAACATTTGGGATCGCTTGAAGATGCATCACGGCACAACCTGACCATATTCAAGCAAGCAAAAATTGAATTCTTCAAAGCCAATTGCTATTCAGCTCTTCGCCAAATACAAGATAGACATCAATCTTGGGATTGGGACGATCCGGATTTAGAAAACGAGATTTATCATCTTCGATTATCGCGAAATATCCTACTAGACATTCCCATAACATCAGATCGCACTGATTTGCGTTACAGAGTATCCACAAACCTCGCCAACGCACTCAATCATGTAGGCAGGTTTTCCGAAGCCATTGAGTTATGGGATGAGGTACTTAAGGAATTTCCAGACTATGCTATGTCTGTTGGAAATAGAGGTTTCGCATTTCTTTGGTATGCAAAATGCCTTTATGACCCAGGTCATCAAGAAATCTTTCTAAACGAAAGTTATCACAGCATTAAATTAGCACTAGAGCTTGGCGTGGAGGAACATGCCTCTTTAGGAATGCAGCAATGGCTGGAGCACCTGCTAGAACTACATGACTGGGAGAGCTTTCAGTTTCACAGAAAAAAAGAATCAAGAGGAAAATCGAAGCGAGAAAAAGCGTACCGCACTTGGTGTCTCGATCACAGGTTATTTCTTAATCCTCTAAATGACTTGTGGAAAGAAGATATTGCAGCCAATGATGTTTTCACCTTTCCATCAACGATCATAAAGATTGAGAATAGCCGCAGGGGAGCACCTCCAGAAGGCTACGGCATTTACAATCAATTGAAGCAAGAATATGTCAGTGCCCGTTATATGCTGTTTGATGCAATTACTGAATCCCGAAAAGGGGTTCATTTTTCGGACAAAAGAGTCAAACTATATGACATGCTTGACTTCCGAGAATATAGGCTATGGATAGAAAAGGCTAAAATGGCATTCATGGGCGCGCACGCAATTTTCGACAAGATTGCTTACCTTGTGAATGAATATTGGGAGTTAAAACTACCAGCCAGAAGCATTAAATTTAAGTCATGCTGGTTCAAAAATGGGAGATCGTCCAATGGACTTGCAGCCGCCTTTGAAACATCTGAAAATTGGCCTCTTCGCGGATTGTACTGGATAAGCAAAGAATTTATTGGCGAGAAGGGAAGAGAGAGTCCTCTACAGCCAGATGCCTGGCACATTTCCGAAATTCGAAATCACATTGCCCACAAATATCTGAAAGTATTTGATCATATTCTCGTAGACACTAAGCAATGGCGAAATGCTTCCGGTCATGAATGGGAGTACCCTATAAGCGATCAAGAACTCATAGACCAGACATTGAAGTTGCTGGGCTTGGTCAGGAGCGCATTAATTTATGTTTCTTTAGCGGTCTATGATGAAGAGTCTAGAAAAAGAGCAGCAATCGATGATGATTTACTAGGCGATATGCAATTATTTGAAGTAGATGATAATTATCGACTATAAGTCTAACAAGGCTGCAATCCGGACGCATTTTTTTGTTTGCTTTGACCATTATATTTAAATGCACCGATTAAAGCTAGAAACAGGATATAAATATGAACGATGACGAGAAAATAGTTAAGGACTTTTTGGAAAGCAAGGGACTCACACCGGAACACTTTTCTAAGGATAAAGTATGGACTGGAAAAACTCCTGACTTTCAAGTCTTCTTCAATGGCGAATTCCAGTTCTTTTATGAAGTAAAAGGAAGCCCAGAAGATAGTTGGCTCGACAAAGAACTAGAAGAGGCGAAACCTTATCAACTGGTTGGTGGATCAAGGAACGATCCAATATTCAACCGCCTCACAAACGACATTCATCAAGCGATCAAGCAGCTTGATGCCGTGAATGGAGAGCGCAAGAACCCCAATGTGCTTGCCTTGGTGAATCACGATGAAATGTGCGGGTTCAACGACTTGCTTGGCGTCCTAACAGGCAATTACTACACCGAAGATGGAGATGCCCACCCGATCTACAGCCAGTTCTCGCACGGTCGAATTCGAGACGAAAAGAAAAAATAGATCTTTTTATATGGCTGGATGACCACAAGCCAAATAGGTTATTCTTTAGTCAAGCAGATGAAAAAAATCATGCGAGGTTGCGGGATATTTTCGGGATTTTACAGGATGCGATTAAGCAAATCGACTCCTGACAATCGCCCCAAACGAACAGCAAGAGCATTACTTGCCTTAGTATTTTTTCAATAGTCAGCAGACCGACTTCGCGGGAGAGCCGAGCCAAAGCTCTGCCAAGGACTGTAATGTAAGTCCGCATCGGGTCGATTACACACAGACAATCCAAATACGCGAGCGTCCACCCCAGCGCCAAAATAGGACATGCCTATTAGCCACTGCGATTCACCGCTCCCACCCCCTCTCCCGTTCACTCCGCACCCGCCCCCGGCGGAGCGACGCCACCCGACTCTCCGCCAGCTCGAACCGGGCGGCGGCTTCGGTGTACGCCTCGGCGAGTCCGAGCGTGGCGAACCGGTAGCGCCTGCCACCTGCCGTCCGCACGCCGACCGAGCGCCCCCGCTGGTAGAGCGTCAGCCCCTCGGTAGCCAACGCGGCGGTAAACGCCTCGCGGTTGCGGGCGTCCCGCAGTATCCCGGCAAGCGTCGCCGCCATCTGCTCCTTGTGGCTCGGCGCTCCGGTGCGGAGGCGCGCCGCCTGCTCGCGAGTGGTGCGCTTCGCCCCCTGCCGGGGTTGGGTGTAGGGGCGTGCCGTCCCCAGCTCGGGGAAGTGCGCCAGCCGGTACTCCTCCAGC